>NZ_JAAHIG010000391.1:0-7895 GCF_010692305.1 Moorena sp. SIO4G3
AAAAGACATAGCAGTTTTTATATTGGAATGTATGCTCAAAAATGGATTCATTTTATGGATAAATGTTGGGAATTAGTTTATGCTTTGATGCGTTTAAGTCGTCATAAGCTCGATAATTATTTACGAGGTATGAGAGCTATGAAGCTTATACAGTCTACTTTTTAGCTCTCATGTCGCCCCCCCAGCGATCATGGTACATACATTGGTTCGTTTAAAGAACAATGCCAACCCGAGCGGTTCTGCTTTGGTTGAGTACTATCTATATGGGCTGGACGGTAAGGACGTAAAGGATATAAAATTGCTTGAGTTAAACCAGGGAGAAGATTTCCAGAGGGCACAATCAGTATTATATGAGTTGAACATTTTCATTAGTAATTTAGGAGAGGAAGAGGTAGTGGTGAAAGCGTGGTATTAGATTGGACCGGCGCGGTGAAAAAACTCGTAAGGAAGGACTTGGAATATAAGGGCTGGATGGTAGTGGTTATGGACCACCACACCACCACCGTGGACGTCCCGGAGGTGGTTCCCGAGGGAAGTCTGGTCGCGCCATCAATACTAAAAACCCAACAGCAGAACAGAACAAAACCAAAAATCGCCAAGGCCATCGCACCTCAGGTCAAACCCCAACACACTAATATTCGAAGGAGTTATCGAAGGTGACCTCACCAAACCCCCAGGTTCACCACTCACCTGGGGGTGCATTCCTAACAACCGAAGGGTAAAACATGATTGAAAGACGCTCAGCAATTGCGCTTTTATCCCACCTTTCACCCATCGCCACCAACGTTGAAAATATGCCTCAATGCGCTCACTGGGCGCACCTCGCTCATAAAGCCGAGCCACATTTTCACGCATCCGTTCCACGGTCTTCCGAGCAATACCTAAACCCGCGCTCGAAAACCAATAGCCTAGTCACCACGTCAAAACCAACAGGAAATAGCTTGGGTGCAATTGCGATCGCCTTTGGCGTGGCCAAAGGCCAATCGCACAAGATGTTCTCCCTAGTAGTGCAGCTTTCAATGGTGCCCAAACCAAAATTGACCAATGGCATAACGAATGGGTATCCTTTGAATGCAAATTTGATAAGATTCAACAAGCCTATGAACAGGGTCGGTGGGTTGATGTGTTGAACTATGCTAAGAACAGCAATTTGCCACCAAGAGGCTATTGGCGTGCCTATGTTAAATCGAATCATGGCTGAAGCTCGGCAGCAACAAGCTAAAGTGGAAGCTAAACGAAAGCAACTCGCTGTACAGAATCAAATTGGCTCTAGAGCAAAGCAAGAAATTCAGAACAATTCACAGCCTGCTTCACGACCGGTTTCTATTGCCGCACCATTGCCTAAACAGCCAGTGGTTAACCCTCAGAAAACTACTGCACCACCATCGTCTAAATATACTAAAATCAAATATTACGTGATACTCAACGATGGAAGTCTCAGTGGTTTAGCAAAAGCCAGAAAAATTGTACCTGGTGCTTTTTTGAATCGATTCCCACAAGGGTCTCGAATTCAGATGGGAGCATTCAAAAACGAAGCGAAGGCAAATGCTTTTGCTAACCAACTACGTCAACAGGGAATGTCTCCTTATATCTATAGACCTTAATGGTTTTGTTAAAGGTTATTTGGTTAAAGGTTAACAGGTTGTTCGCGTAGCGTGGCCTTTAGGCCAAGGTTAATTGGTTGAAGGTTAATTGGTTGAAGGTTAACCGGTTGTTCGCCAAAGGCGTTCGGTGAAGGGTTTGTTAATAGGTTGAAGGTTAATAGGTTTTTAGTTAACCGGTGACCCTCGATGGGTTGATTGAGTATGTGGTGGGCCTAGGGAACCCACAAATCTAGTCAGCAGAAGAATCAGCGTCGGTCGGGTTTGATTGGCATGAACTCAGCATTTGTGAAAAGCACCGCCATCAGATGATTCATAGCGAGACTGGTGGCGGCAAGACTTGGCTTGGGGAATGGGTGGCAGATGGGATAGGGCTTGGACTTGACCTGAAAGTCATCTCCACCAAGCACAAACCCGACTAATATTGTGGTATGCCAGTGGTGGGGATTGGAGGTGATTTTGAGGGGATTGAGGCGGAGTTTTAATCCCAGCTAGCTTGCATGACCGAGCGGTGCTTTAATTGTGATGAGGTTGAGGAGCTGCCCCATTTGGTTCGATGTGTGGATGAATTGCCTGCTATTGCATAAAATATCGAGGGCGTTTGTAGCCCGGATGCTGACGGAGGTGATGTATAGGAGACATCGTGGTCGCTGTGTGCTGGATATTCATAATAGGGCGTATTGGTCTGAGGCAGTTTCTCTTCTCCCACTACCAAATGGGTAACTCCCCAGGAACGGTTACGAAAGCAGAGCGTCCCCCTTTGTGTGCCAGACACAGACACAAAGGTGGGTTCAACGATAGTGCTATTTCGGACGAAACGCCTAATTTGTTTGTAGCACATTATAATACCTTGGTTAGGAAGTAAAAAAAATAAAGGGCAGATTAAAAAAATCCCAAATCAGGCAGGGATTGGCTAAAATAGATCGGTTTATTCGAACGGCCAACGTGTATGATATGAAGTGTATCAAAAAACCAAAAAAAAGGGAAACGATAGTTATATCCCGTTTTTTTTGATAAAATAAAGCAACCAGAGGCGAAGTTACAGACCCTGAAAAAACCGCTCATAAACCGGGAAAACTTAATAGTTGTGATGTTAATGGTGTAAGGGAGTATCGGCTGGCTAGCCATGGAATAAGGCGAGTAGAGAATTGTAAATTAGTGCGCTACATTTTTATAGTTTAGCACACGAAAACATTAATGTTGAACATAAGGAATGGAACGGTAAGAGCAGGAAATCGACCGAACCGTTATGAATTTAAGATAAAGTGAAAGGACCGAGGTCATTCTCGGCCCGGTGCCGGTGGTGGGGTATGGTTTATTCTATATGCCCGGCAGTTCGATGCGTAGACCATCCCGAGGCTAAGGACCCTATGTCTATATCCAATTATGGTCGTCAATCAATGTATATTTAAATTGATTCAAGGATATGGCCACATCAAGGTCCAATTAGTCATAAATCTAGGTTTAATTCCGCAAAAAAAAAGGAGAGTTATATTGTAGGTGTCTACGAGAGAAACCTCAAATAAGACCGCCCTTGAAGGAAGCCCCCGAATGCATAGGAAAAGCCGTACCAAAATTCAGGCCAAGTCAACTATAACATCCGATGGGGGTTTTCCGATTTATTCGTGATATACGGTGCGGGACCCACCCACTGTTGTAGAGGGCAGCCTGACCCCGTACAATTACACATTGGAATGTGTTATTCTCTAAGTGAGAAATAGAAACAAAAAACGAAAAAGAGGTAGAGGCAAGGGAAGAAACAGATGGCTGTACTGAGGGGTTGGACCATACTATTTATCCAAAAAGGAGGAGGGTAGCGAGGTTCGATGAGAAGGTTGGCCTAGGTACCCAAGTAGAAACCGAACAAATCGTACATGCAAGCAGCTGAAAGTATGGTGGCGTCGGTTGCCGGTTGAGGTTTTTGGGTCGGGTATGCTATTTAATCCATCTTAATAGTTAAATAATACTTAATCGGAGAATTGTTCCCTTGAAAGTGGCTGCCGGGGTCGGCGTGACGGACGGTTCGAGGCAAAACCCGAGTCATCATCGAACACATGTAGCGAGATTGAAGGGAGCAAACCCAGCCAAAAACGGAAAGTGAGGAAAATGAAACACCGTAAAATCCCACAAAACAGCGCCGGACTAGTGAAGCTCATAATTGTCCTGTTGGTCATATTACAGCAGTGGACCATGGCGGCATATGGCTCCCCTACTCGTTGGGATTGTGGGAATTGGTTATTTATGCAGGAAAACCCCGAGTGTGTGGGTTTAATGTATCCGAATGACGCGTTCGAGTGTATAGAATGTAGAGCGAATTTCTATGTATGGATTAATAACGATGACGAATCGGAGCCAGCGTTAGTGAACTTATATTACAAGAAAAAAGGCAATATAACTGAGTATGTTTATGAAATTCCCCCTATGGAGTTGTCGACGTTAGAAATCCCTAATGATTGTGCGTATTGGCATGTCCAAAATGTAGGGGAGCGCCCCTTCACCATGGGACTAGATCGGGTATCTCCCAATGTACGCGAGAAGCCCCAATGAAATGTCCAACCCCGGTTTAGTTTCTCCTACGTACAAAGTGAATTCCCCCAAACCCTACGCGGAAGGGTGTCCGAAAGGGATACATGGTGTCGATTCTGCCCACAGCCCACATGACTCAACCCACCTTATCCTCCAAGTGCCAAATGTTAAAACCGGAGTTGAATGGATTGGCCGAAAAAACAGAGGGGCGAGAAATCATCGGTGAGTGAGATCACCCAGACCCCCATGAGGACCGTGAACAGGGTATTTGACTCTTTCCGATCAACCGAAGGGTTACACAAGAAAGAAATCCGCCCAGCCATGGCGCTGATATCCCACCTTTCACCCATCGCCACCAGCGTAGAAAATATGCCTCAATGCGCTCATCGGGCGCACCCTGCTCATAAAGCCGAGTCATATTTTCAACCATCCGTTCCACGGTCTTCCGAGCGATTCCTAAACCCGCAGTCGAAAACCAATAACCGAGAAAATCAAAGCCACTGGCGAGGCGACCGATAAAGGTCTTTTCGGGATGTTTGATCACCTTTAACTCAGTCATCACCTGGTTAGTGGCTTTGATGGCTTTGCGCAACTTCCAGCGGGTCGGAGCCAGAATTATCCAGTCGTCCATGTATCTTATATAGAGACTAACAACCAAGCTGAGCCATCCGGTCATCCAAAGGCTTAAGAAATAACGCTCCAATGAGTGGAGAAATAGGGCATCCTAAGGAGATGCCCTTGCTAATATCGATATAGTTACCGCCATCGGAAACAAAGCGACGTAAATAACCCCAAAACAAACATTTAACCGCTTCATCACTTACATATTTCCCCACTATCTCCATCAAAATTGAATGATTGATGCAGGCGTAATGGTGTTGCTGATTATGTGTATGGTTTTGCCCCCCTAGCCCCCCAATTCTGGGGGGAACCAAACTATCAAAGTCCCCCAGAATTGGGGGATTTAGGGGGCTTTAATAAAACTAAATTATCGCGCATTAATTCCTTAATTCAGCAACACCGGCGTAATAGCTCTTAACATCCGTGCGAAAGACAAAGGTATGATCCGATACGTTCTCAGCAACCTCTCGCACCGCGCCCTTCAATCCACCATGCCCCGCTTTATGAAAACATCGCGGGGAAAGGACGGGTTTCAAGTGTTCCGTCAATACTATGGTCATCGCCTTCAACACCAACGCATCCAAAGACGACCACCATTCATAGGACTGCTCCTCACCTCGAATCAAACGCAATTCCCGAAATTGATACTGTCCAGAACGAATTTGCGCTTGTATCTGCGGTTTTTTCTCATGCCACCTTCGTCTGACCTGCCAGACATCGGCATTAAAGTGATAATGGGTCACTAATTTTGGCAAAGGCAGTACAAAACTATCAGGCAGGAAATATCATGGGGGTAAATGCGATCGCTAGCCAACGCCCTTTGGGCTCATCGCCTTTGGCGTGACCTACGGTCAATCGCACAAGACGTTCTACCTAGTAGTGCCGCTTTCAATGGTGCCCAAACCAAAATTGACCAATGGCACAATGAATGGGTATCCTTTGAACGTAAGTTTGATAAGATTAAACCAGCGACTAGAACAGGGTCGGTGGGTTGATGTGTTGAACTATGCTCAGAATAGCAATTTGCCACCAAGAGGCTATTGGCGTGCCTATGTTAAATCGCATCATGGCTGAAGCTCGGCAGCAACAAGGGTGAATTAGAAGCAAAAAGAAAGCAACTCGCTGTACAGCAATCTTATTGGATCTAGAGCAAACAAGAGAATTCAAAACAATTCACAGCCTGGTTCAAGACCGGTTTCTATTGCTGCACTGACTTTACAGCCAGTGGTTACCCGAAAGATAACTACTGCACCACCACCGTCTCAATATACTAAAATCCTTTATTAACAATTCTACTGAACGAGTGTAGTTCTACTGCATGAGCTTAAGCCGGGAAAATAGATTACATGCTGACCCAATGGTCTATCAAAATTCGTTATTGTTAAGCATACCAGCTTGGTCAATCACGAGGAGAAATCGTTTATTCTTCCCAAGACAAAATTCAGTGGCTGGCATCAATATACAAGGTGTTCGAGATATGTGTTCACACAAGGCAGCATCCACGCAGTAGTTTCACCGGATTCAGGAGTTCAAATCCCAAACTTGAAAAAAAAAAACATGAGAAAGACGTTGGCTATCGGTTGAACTCCCGCGTTGAACCCAAACTCGACCTATTGAGGATGAAGACATAGTCTCGGTACAGCCCTTCACATTACTTATATTGGCTGGCCGGATATCGTTCTGGTGGTTAATCAGGTTTCATATCCAGTTTTTTTTTCCAATTTTCTGGCTCAGGTACGTGCGATTCCGATGTTCGGGTTCAGGACGAGTTGGACTAAAGTTCATAAGTTAGAGAAACCCCCAATATTTGCGGCAATCTGACCGGCGTTCAGGTCAGTTCACAAAAGCCAACCGCACACAGACGACCATACCTTTATATACCAACATGGTTTTTTACATATTCATATTAACGAGCTTGATAACCAGTTGTACTTATGGATTCAAGGCAGGTACCATTATGTCGTAGGGTAGCCCGTACTCGAATAGCTATTGTGCAGTGTGTTTAATAACTGATCAACGAAAATTTGATTGTGAAAAGTGTTACTGAGGCAAATAGCAGTGGTGTGGTTTCCAATTCACGGTATTATGATGTGGATTAGGGTCGGTTCGGTGACCTGGCGTCAGTAGGCGTGAAGAAACCAACCATACGTAACAATATTTCGTTTGGTTGCGTCATGTCTCCCATTGATGATCGCAATCCTTTTGCCCATACTACTACAAGATCGCAGCCGGCCACTTTATATGTGTGTACGGAGAACCCACAACTTAGGCAATGTGTCATCCAGAAGGAGTCCGGAATTTATATATTACATCAAACAGCATAATACAGTGCGGAGGACGAAGAGTGGATTCTGGTATGCGCGAGGTGAAAAAGGAATATTGTACTCCCCTCCTAAGGCATAATTGAAGTCCCCACGATGCGGTATGGCAGGACGGTCGGTAAGTATTAATCATCGATGGCGAGGGGGTAGGCATTGAAGCCCAAGGGAAAAAAGAAAGTCACCAGGTCTTCATACGGATAGTGACCTTTCCGGGAAATGGAGGAGCACAGAGAAACTAAACCGGCACCAGTAGAGGTTGCTCAAATCAGGAATTCCATGAATTGAACAGATTGTATAACCCCGCTCAAAGTTATTCTACTAATTTTAGTACGAATTGGACTAAACACAAACACAACCCCTAACCCAACCCGTAAGACAAATCAAGCGGGGTAAAACGTAGTATAATAAACGTGGCATCTAGAAACGAAAAAAAAGATGAAACTATTCCGGCTGTGTCAACCATATTATACCCAAGCCATAAAAACCCTGTGTGTGTTTCTCCTGATGGCGTTCTGTCTGCTATGCCAAGGGGAAATAGCCCTGGCGCAAACCGACGATGTATTATGCACACTGTATGAAGAGAACTTCTGTGAGGTAACTATCCCCGCTAATTCCACCTGTGTAGTTTCTGATTGGGACGAAGGCGGGAACCCCACAGTGAAGATGGAAATCAGGTTAAAGCGAAAAGTCCAGCAATACCCAACGATTATAAGGGTGTGGCAAGAAGAGGTTTCACAGTCGGATTGGACCAGGCCGGCATTAGATGATTTATCGTTATATAAGGGAGAATTTTTCGGAGGATATATAACTTATACTAATCAATTGA
>NZ_JAAHIG010000392.1:0-7846 GCF_010692305.1 Moorena sp. SIO4G3
CAGTTGCTCGTAATTTTGCGCTGAATATCTATCGCTCCAATGGCTTCTCCAATATGGCTCAAGCACAGCGATACTGCCAATTTGGACTAGACACACTCAAGCGCATTTTTAGAATGAAATAGCCCTGAGATATACCTATTGTGCAGTTGGTAGAGGGAATTAGTATTGCTGATTTAGGAACAGAAATTAATCAGCAACTAACATTAAGGAATAATTCAAGCAATAAAAAGTCAGAAATGGAATTAGCTGCTCCGGAAGATCTTTCACAAGCAGAGCATCAAAATACCCCTCAGGCTACGATTGAATCACCAACAACAATTTCCGAGCCTAGTGATTCTCCATCTGACTTATTCCCCTGTCTGATTCCTATACAACCAGAAGGTAATAAATCTCCTTTCTTCTGCCTTCCTCCTGTAGCAGGAGTTGTTTTTACCTATTTTGAGTTAGCACGTCTTCTAGGAAAAGACCGACCGTTTTACGGAATTAAATCCCTAGGGTTTATGGAAAATGAAAACCCCTTAACTAGTATCGAGGAAATGGCGTCTTACTATATTAAAGCGATAAAAACAGTTCAACCTCATGGACCTTATTACTTAGGGGGCTGGTCTTTGGGCGTTTTGATTGCTTTTGAAATGGCCAGACAGTTAGAAGAAATTGGGGAAGTTACTGAGCGTCTTATTTTGATTGATTTGCCTCCCAATTCAACGAGTCAACTAACTAAGTTGTATGTTGGTTTTAAGTTTTTGCTCACACAAGCCTTGCCTCAAATTTGGCCCTATGTCTATGATTATGTTAAAATTCCCAAGCCAGCTAATGTCAGGGTATTGGCTCAAGAGGCTTTACCATCCATACAGTCAGCAAATAAATCCCAAACCCTTGGCAAAGTATTAAATAGAATTAATTCTCTTATTCGTTCTAGTCGCCCATTGCTTCGAGTTATGCAAGGGAATACCCAGGCATCATTTCGTTATACTCCTAAGCACTATACTGGTAAAATAACTTTATTACGAACCAGCAAACCTTGGACTTCAAATCCTCAAGACCCCACCTTGGGTTGGAGTCAGTTATCGGCTCAGGAGGTAGAAACTCATCTTATTCCCGGTCATCACCTTAATCTACTCCGACAACCTCATGTTAAAGTGTTAGCTCAAACCCTAAAGAATTTGCTTAAGTAAGCTATATAGCAATTCTCATCACGAGTGAGATAAACAGCATTTTTTCCTACTCCCCCCCTCCCCGCGCCAGAGCCCTCATCAGGTAGCTTTTTAACAAAGACGTGACTGTGGGGTGTGGGGTGTGCGGTAGTGGTGCATCTCAAAGTTGAAAATCAATGTCTTGATCCAAAGCGCGAGTGGGGAAAACCACGCCAGTTGCTCATCGGGGAGGGGCTGCGTGGGTCACCTGCGAACACCTTGAAAGCCCCGTGGAACGGCAGTCGCTCATGGGGTGGCCTCCTTTGAGCGCGCTGCCTCCCCAAGACCTGGCTGCATCGCTACTCCCTACTGCCATTAACCCAGGACAAAAGTCCCTGACCTAATTGAGAACTGCTATATATTTAACCTACAGCAAACTGCTAGAATTTTACGGCTCAAAAAAGTGTGCCAAGATCTGAATAAGCTCAGGAGGTCAATTAAAGATGAATATGTCCCAGAATATCAAAAGTGGTTTTAGCTTTGATGAAGCCATATTAATGGCCAAATTTTGCCAGCAAATCTACTCGGTATACCAGTATGATGATGGCAATGTCAACGACATAGAAATTCAAGAAATCTACAATTCCCTTTACCGCTCTCAAGACTGGAAATTTGTCCACAGCATCCGCAATGATGAAAGCAATGTACGTGGATTTATTGCCAAAAAAACAACTGGTCATCAGTATACCGTGGTTTTCCGAGGCTCAATCGTGACCGATCGCGGGGCTTTTGAACTAACAGACCTGGTATCTGACTTTGACTGGGATTTAGTCAACTACGGTTCCGTCACTGATAAAAGAATTAAAGTGGTTAAAGGATTTTTGGAAGCCTCTGAATCGGTTTGTGATCAACTCGAAATCTTTTTTAAGACCTTATTAGGTAAGCTCACAGCCAAAGATTTTGACAAGATCCACCAAATGACTTATGAAAGGCAGTTTGCCTGCATCACAGCCATCGCCGATGCTGGAGCAATTCGACTCGGTACTGATTTTGAGCTCGAAGCCAGAGCACTGATTGAGGAAGCAGTGGCAGATGAGGAACTGGGTAATGATGACGAGCTAACAGACATTTTAAATTTTCAACAAACTAGGGTGCTAGAACTCGAAGAACTCAAGGAGCCAGTGGACGTTTATGTCACTGGTCATAGTTTAGGGGGGTCCTTAGCCTTCCTGGGTGCTAATGCTTTGCGGCGTTACTTTGGTTCGACTGTGATGCTCAAAGTCTACACGATTGGGGCACCAAAAGTAGGCAATGAGTCATTTGCCAACTACTACGAGCGACAAATCGGTAAGGGGCTGACCCATCGCGTGGAAAATTTATTGGATATAGCTCCTAGTATGCCATTGCCGCCCCCCTTCCCCTTAAATATGTTGGCTGGGAATGGTTTGCGAGTTGGGAACTTTTACCTATCAAACTGTAGTCCTGTTGGAGAGTTATACACTGTGATGGGACTGGGTTCCCAGGGGGTTTCTGTCGATTTTGGCGGAGCTGTAGAATTCTTGGGGGGTATTCCGTTTCCCCACGGTAGTGATGCCTATTTGCAGCTACTTGAGAAAGACTACCAACGTTGGCAACAATTGTGGCGACCCATACGAAATATTGTGGAAAACTTTATGAACGAGCTTCTCGAAGAGCAAACTCAGGCTATTAAAGAGGAGTTGGATCAGGTAAAAAACGAAATTATTGGATTAAAGAACCATTATAATGGGAAAGTAGAAGGGAAGGATGGCAAGGCTGTAGAGGTAACAACGGCTACAGGGGATTCACCAAATTGATAATCAAGTTAAGTGGCTTCTTTAGGGATTAGGGAATGGTTAATGGTTTATGGTTAATGGCAATTTAAAATTTAATATTTTCATTGATGTCTTTTGCCTTTTGTCTTAATCACCAGTTAATCGGGTTTATAGCGTTTATCGTACTTATGAGGTACACTCAATTTTATTCCCCCTACTCCCTACTCCCTACTCCCTACTCCCTACTCCCTACTCCCTGCTCCCTACTCCCTCAAACCCAGAACGAGGTACCTCACCCAATTGAGAACTGCTATAAATAACTGATGTTTCCTGATTTTCTTCCCTCCAACACCAAGCAGCTAGTTGAGTCTACCTCGATTGTTCTTGCTCAGAGTATTGAGCGTCAAGCTATCTCAACTCCCCTGAGCCCACAGGCGATTGCCACAACTTACGTTAATCAGGGTAAGGGTGGCACGCCGATTCTGTTACTCCATGGCTTCGATAGTTCCCTGCTAGAATTACGCCGCTTGCTACCACTGCTGGCTCAGGAAAATGAAACCTGGGCAGTGGATTTGTTGGGCTTTGGGTTTACGGATCGCATGGCAGGGACTCCGTTTAGTCCCAATGCGATCGCAACCCATCTCTATTATTTCTGGAAAACCCTGATTAAAACACCAGTCATTGTAGTCGGAGCGTCGATGGGAGGTGCAGCGGCGATTGATTTTACCCTCACTTACCCCCAGGTGGTTAAACAGCTAGTATTAATAGATAGCGCTGGCTGCACCAAGGCTCCCCCGATTGGGAAGTTCTTATTTCCTCCCTTAGGCTACCTAGCGACAGCATTTTTGGCTAATCCCAAGGTAAGACAAAGTATAAGTAAAAACGCTTACTATGATAAAGGTTGGGCCTCTGAAGATGCCCGAATTTGTGCTGCATTGCACCTAGAAATGCCTGGTTGGAATCAAGCCTTGATTGCGTTTACCAAAAGTGGTGGTTATGGTGATTTTGGAGATAAGCTGGCTCAGATTAGCCAGCCAACTCTAATTTTATGGGGTGACCATGACCAAATTTTGGGCACTGCTGCTGCTAGTAAGTTTAAGCATGCGATCGCACAATCTCAATTAATCTGGATTAAAGACTGTGGTCATGTGCCTCACTTGGAACAAGCTCAAGTTACTGCTGAGCATATTTTAGAATTTGCCTAGAATTCGGCATATAGCAAAGGGAACAGCGGATCTGGGAACAGCGGATCTGGGAACAGGGAGCAGGGAGCAGGGAGTAGGGAACAGGGAACAAACATTCTCTCAATTGATTTAGGATTGCTATAGCTTCAGGAGCCTAGCTGTTTTTAGCCTAATGAGGTACACAGGATTTTTCCCTTGTTCCCTCTTCCCCTCCTGGGAGGGGTTAGGGGTGGGTTACTCTTTCCTGTTCCCTGTTCCCAGATCCGCTGTTCCCTAAAACCAGGAACTCTGTACCTCACCAAATTTAAAACCGCTATATAGCATTTTCAATTTAGATTTGAATACGCGATCGCATGTCCAACATACCAGGGGATATTGGGATAAGCTGGTTCCAGGGGCATGATTTTATATCCTAGAGAGTCAATAAACATCTCAATGGTTTGATTTTTCAGTTTGAAGGACTCTTGATTCCCATCATCTACTTCATAAATCAGGATGGGCTGATATTCTTTAATAGTTTCAATCATCCCCCTTAAAACATTAATTTCTGCTCCTTCCACATCGATTTTCACGACCGTTGGGGGTTTCAAAGTCTTTTGGGAAACCAAATCATCAATAGACACAAGGTCAACTGTCATTTCACCCCTGAGGTCTGGAGGTGTACCCGCTGTAGCTAAAGTAGCTCCCCCTGAATGATGGGCCAGCAACAATTCTCCGGTTCCGGTTGATTCAGAAACGGCTTGAGGGAAAACAGTAACATTGGAGAAGCTATTAAGCTCCACATTCCGTAGAATAATGTCAGCATTGTTTGGAACTGGCTCAAAAGCATAAACCTGTCCAGATGGCCCAACTAGCTTCGCAGCAATAATAGTAAAAAAGCCAATATTGGCACCGATATCATAGAAGATATGATCACGGTTTAAGCAGCTTGCTAAGGCTTTCTGAAGCGGAAGTTCATAGGTACCACGTGCAAAATCAGGATTAGAACCATCCCCATAGAATTTTAGTCCTGCACCTACTCCATTGTTAAGGGTTACCTGTTGATTGCTTAAATTCATTAGTCTAAACCTTTGCTACAAAATTTTGAAATACACTTCCTGTATCATTTCCCCATTCCCAGTTAGCGACAATCCCAACTCGATTAATTCTAAGACGCGCCGCATCTGGATAAACATCTGTCAGGGCACGATACAATACTGGTTCATCATTGATGAAGATCATGTAATTCATGCCGTCAAAAATCATGCGGAGCCGATGGGAGACACCCCAGGAAATGCGTTTACCCACATTTGTCCAGACAGCATCAAATAATTCTTCAAAGCCATTGAGATAGAAAAACGAAGACATTGAAGCACCACCGTAACAGTCATCTAACCAGTTATTGATAGTGATATAATTGTCAGCATCCTGCCAAAAGATAAACCCTCCACGACCTTTTTCTCCCTGTCCTCGTCTAGTTCCAGGGGGAGTAATGTCTACCTGTAAATCCGCTATTTCTGGGTGATCCCAATCAATGGTGTAGGCAGTGCGACCTGGATTAGGATGCTTAGCATCAGCTTGGACTTTGGCTGTACTATTCCCAGTCAGCTCAATTACCCCTAGCCCAATATTCCGATGCCAGACTTTGCTACCACTAGTGGTGGTTTTTCCCATCAAGTCCCCAGCTGCACCAGCAAAATCTTCAGTGATAGCCATTTCGGTACCCTCTACTACCCAAGGGGAGCCCAGGTCGAGTTCAGAAGGAATAGGGATAGTGCGTGGGTGAGCCTCAAAGGAGCGAAAATACAGACTATTATTAGGGTTAATCCCACCGATGCCAACACCGGTAGCGTTTTCCAGGCGGGTATCTGTAAAGCACTTATTAAAGACCAACTTGCCATTGAGATACAGGCTAAAGGTCTTACCATCATCCAATATCTGTAAGGAGTTGATTGCTAAGGGCTGTAAATACCATAGATCGCTAACAGCTAAACATTCCCAGCTATCATGGTCTTGAATCATAAGTTGACATTTGTCCCCGTCTGCTAGGAAACTCCAGTATTGGTTTTTATCCTGAACACGCCACAAAATGCGGACTCCAGTTATCTGAGTAGACGTTTCGACCAGCAAATGGATTAGCCCAGAGGGTGTGGGACACTCCAACATAGCGACGCTATCCGGTTGAGTGGCTCTAGCACCATCAGCTGTTAACTCATAACTTCCTTGAGAGACACTCCAGAAACCACCCTTGTCCGCTTCAGCACCATCTAGCAAACCATCACCAATCAGGTCATCTGCTGCCTGAGCTGTACCGTACCAGGTGGCGATGTCTGAAATTTGGGCTACATTAGCGCCATAAATTCGCGTATCGACTTCAAAACCATTCTGTCCCAGAATACTTTGGTATACACCAGCATATACTGTGGCATCATCATTGAAAGGATCAATAGCAATGGGACGCATGTTAGGGTAAGCGGCCAGACCATGAGCATTAGGAACAGAAGCAGCATAATAGGCAGCTCCCTTTTCCCGCAGAACTACAATGTAATAAACCTGGAGATTTTGTAAGCCCCTAAATGCTGAGAGCAGATACCCCCCCAACCGAGTCCACAACTCTCCATTTTCTGCCCCAGTGGCATGAACAATAAAGGCACTTCCCTCTGCAGTCGCGTCAACAGGAACTTCCCTGGGGAACCAACCCACTGCCAGATTCTCATCAATATTTGGCAATTTAAACGGTTTGAAATATCTGGAAATTCTGGAGGTACTACGAATCCACCATAGGAGCTTTCGCAGCATCCTGCTTTTTCCCTGACTGGAAGTCCAACGCAGAAGTCGTTTAGCCGGTTTATCTGTCTCAGGACCAATCATCCAGCGATGGAGTCGTTCTGTCAGGGGCTCAATCCTTTCCGTCTGGGATGTATTATGACCATTGCTCAGAAACACTGCAAAGGCCAGTCCATTGGTACGGATGTATGGACCATAAGCAATGCCCTGTCTGCCCCACGCAGGTTTTAGCAGGGGCTGGAGACGTAATGCGCCATTGTCAATCCCAATCAGCTTTTCGACATCTATACCCTTACGAACTGCACCACTGGGAGTTTTAGTACCAATGGTTTTACCTGCACAACAGTTGTCTGAGAATGAGTCTGTGAAGGATTTGTTTACTAAATTTTCTGGTGGATTTAATTGTTGCATATTGTTACTTTATCTTTATATAGTGTTTTTAAATGAGATGTAAAACTCAGATTGATGGGAATTATGACTTCCCTACTCCCTACTCCCTACTCCCTACTCCCTACCCAATTGAGAAGATAAACAAAAAACAAAATGGATATATGATGTCCCATATATCCAGAAATTATATGACTGATAAAGGTCTTGAACACTCTTGTTACTTATGATTCCATGATTATCTTTAATGAAGTTGCCAAATTGGCTAATTTATCGTTACTATTCAGAATTATGAGTCAAACGATATCGACGAAATAATTCATAGTTTTGAAAAAAGCAGTCTAAAAATTCCCCTTCTGACACATCCTTTAGGGTTAGCCAGCGTGGATGAGGAATTAGTTGTTTCATTTGAGATTGATGTTGGTCTAGGGCAGTACGTTTGATATCAAAAACATCACCAATATAGACAGATAATCTAAAATCATTCAGTAAGCGAAACCCTGACATGATGGTTTTTTTAAAAAAGGAGACTAGGTTTGGTTTACTCCCTTCCACCCTTGTCCAAGGCCAGTGATTCCAGAAA
>NZ_JAAHIG010000393.1:0-7841 GCF_010692305.1 Moorena sp. SIO4G3
TCGACAACTGACGGTGCCTCGAGTTTATATGTCTTCTCTTCCCTACTCCTTACTCCCTACTCCCTACTCCCTACTCCCTACTCCCTACTCCCTACTCCCTACTCCCTACTCCCTACTCCCTATTCCCTACTCCCTACTCCCTACTCCCTATTCCCTACTCCCTATTCCCTATTCCCTTTAAATAGAATCCCCTCCTGGCTTTTTTGCCTCTTCTATCCAGCTATCAAACAACTCTTGATTCTTTTCAACCCACTCTTTAGCATGGCGATGAATATCTTCTGGACTGCTCTCACCCTCTTTGATCTTTAGGCTTTCAACGTTAATGTCCTCAGCCGGAATTTGAACCAGTTCAAACCAACGCTTGGCAACTGGGTTAGCCGCCAAAAATTTCTTGTTACCAATAATGCGCTGACGATCCACAGCAAATCCGAGATTTTTTCCGTCTACTGAGGTTTCTTTTTCGGTTAGATTTTTTTGCGATTCAGGAAGAGAAGTAAAGGGAACTTCTAACCAAACTACATCTTGGGTCGGTTTTAATACGGTAGATATCCAGTGAGGATTATAAGCATAGTAGAGAACACTTTCCCCTTGCTTGTAGCGAGTCATAACATCTGCGAGTAGCACAATGTATTGTCCTCTAGTGTGTTCAACGGTATCTTCTAGTCCGTAAGCTTTCAGGTGATGATCGATTACTATTTCGCAAAACCAACCAGGATCACAACCGATTAAATTGGCTTTACCATTGCCGTCTGTATCAAATAGTTTCGCAATTTTTGGATCTTTAAATTGTTCCAGGTTAGTAATATTATATTTATCAGCCGTTTTTTTATCGATCTGATAGCCTTGTATACCATCAGGAGTAAGAACTCCAACTCGCTCTAACTTTTTGGTACCCCCAGCATTTTCAAAGAATTCTTGGTGTCCTTTTTCATAGTTAATAGTACTATAATCTAGGTCGCCATTAGCGACAGACACATAAATAACCGGATAGGTTATTTCTTTCGGTTTTTCGATTTCATAACCAAGTTTTTCCAGACCAATATTGACTATTTCAGTTTGAAACTGTTCCTCGACCCAGTTACTATGGGCAGAACGAACTTTAGTTGTTTTAACAGAGGAGGTTGACTCACAGGCAACTGAACCCATTAAGCAAGCGATCAGAGTCATTCCTAAGGTAAGTTGTCTCAATTGTCGTTTCATTAAATCCTCTCCCAGGGTTTTTATCACCAAGTCTTACCCTCAATCATAACCAGTCATACCAAATTGGCTCTTCAGTACCTTTTATGCTCAACCGACTGCCATGACCATCTGCGTTATTTCTGCCCACCTACTTAGAAGTATGACTTCAATGTGCCCCGTCTGCGCACATCACAAGTTGAACAATGCAATCCTCCACCAAATATATAGTGATCTTTAAAGTCTACCAAAATTGGTTTGAGTCCAATCTCTTTAAAAAACTTGATCGTTGGTTCTTCACTCTTTTCCACAACCACTCGTTCCTCATCAATCATCAGAATATTCATAGAAAGCCAGCGGCTGGACATATGAAATTCGGCGTTTGCCACGCCTCTAGGAGGATAAAGAATCTCCCAGCCTCCCTGCTTAAACATCTCTAGGATATCGGGTGAGATGCACGGACGATCGGGGCAAGACAAGACACGCCCTGGGCCGATGGGAACCCAAGTTGCATCCATATGTATTGGGCTTGGATCACGAAACTTGACTGTGTGGACTTGGTACTCCGAGCCAAGATGCCTCTGCATCCACTGAATTCCCAAGTCATTAGTGACTTGGCTTCTCTGGGCCAAAATGTCTCTGCCGAAGCGAGTGAAATCAGCTGCATCGAAGCAAGGTTCCGACTCGGTGGTAATGAAGCGACCATTAAGAGGACCGACGCTATGTGGCACAGTAGATTCCCCCCGGAAAAGGGCCATATCTTCTTCAGGATAGTCCCAATCGTAGAGAGCATCAGACATTTTGGGCTTGGGAGCCGCTGTCCAGCGTGCCCCCTGCTGGAAGTATTCTTGGATTAAGGGACGATAGCGCAAGAACTCGAAATAGCGGCATCTTTGAGACATGGGCGCTTCTATGATTTCGTCACCCACAACTAGCAAGACATCCCTCACATCAGCATTAAAGAATCCTGGTGATTCAAAATAAGGTGTTTTAAAGATACGATAGGCATAATCAACAGATTCTGGTCTTCGTACAATTACACCTTCTCCTTCGAGTACTTCTTGAAGGTTATCGAGAGCTTTCGCTGCCTTCTCGACTAATTCTTTAGGGTAGGGTCGTCCACCGTACTGCTGATAGAAGCTCCAGTAGTCCTTTCGTATAAATGTCTTCATATCATGGGTTAAAACAGGTGCTGTAACCCCGTCAATAGTTCCAACAATTATTTCTTCGAGAGGGTCCCATTCGTTATAGCTACAAATCAAGGAGTTGTTCATCTTAACTCATCATCTATGGGCAGATTATGGATATAATTTTGGCACTAAAAACCATAAAGTCGGAAGCATATGTGCCATTGAGCTTATTCTAGTTTTTTTACAAAAATGAGGTACACCTTTTTTTCCTGTTCCCTCTACCAATCCTTTTAGGGGTTAAGGGTTGGTTTATTTTACCTGTTCCATAAAACCAGGAAAATTGTACCTCACAAAATTGAAACAATTTATATCAAACTAACGAGTAAGTTATCTTTGCTTCAGAGTGTATTGTACAGGGTAATCGCATCTAATTTGGATCTAATTTGGTATAATTGTAAATCTCACTTAACAAACGACAGGGCGTATAAGTAGAATCCTTGTATTTCCTCCGGGTTTTCCCAGAGCGGCTCTTGGGGTTAACCGTTGGATGTGCGAAGACTTGCATTCTCTAGTCATAGACTACCCTAATCTTTTTTGACTCTTTTGGCGCTTACCCCCCTTCACTACTACTCTTTACTCCCCTTGTCACCCTTTAAGGCGAAGCGGTTGAATCTAGGTCGAATCCCCTCCTGCCTTTTTTGACTCTTCTACCCAGCTATCAAACAACTCTTGATTCTTCTCAACCCACTCTTTAGCATGGCGACGAATATCTTCTGGACTGCTCTCACCCTCTTTGATCTTTAGACTTTCAACATTAATGTCCTCAGCAGGAATTTCAAC
The DNA here is from genome assembly GCF_010692305.1 of Moorena sp. SIO4G3. Taxonomy (NCBI): domain Bacteria; kingdom Bacillati; phylum Cyanobacteriota; class Cyanophyceae; order Coleofasciculales; family Coleofasciculaceae; genus Moorena; species Moorena sp. SIO4G3. Next base: position 3,147 of record NZ_JAAHIG010000393.1, read on the forward strand.
CAGTTCAAACCAACGCTTGGCAACTGGGTTAGCTGCCAAAAATTTCTTGTTAGCAACAATGCGCTGGCGATCGACAGTAAATCCAAGATTTTTTCCGTTTACAGAGGTGTCTTTTTCAGTTAGATTTTTCTGGGATTCAGGAAGAGAGGTAAAGGGAACTTCTAACCAAATTATATCTTGATCCGGTTTTAATATTGTAGATATCCAGTGAGGATAAAACGCATAGTATAAAACGCTTTCTCCTTGCTTGTAGCGAGTCATAACATCGGCGAGTAGCACGATATATTGTCCTCTAGTGTGTTCAACGGTATCTTCTAGTCCGTAAGCTTTGAGGTGATGATCGACTATCACTTCGCAAAACCAACCAGGATCACAACCGATTAAATTAGCTTTACCATTGCCGTCTGTATCAAATAGTTTCGCAATCTTTGGGTCTTTAAATTGTTGTAGGTTAGTAATGTTATATTTCTCAGCCGTTTTTTTATCGATTTGATAGCCTTGTATCACATCAGAATTAATAACTCCAACTCGCTCTAATTTTTTGGTACCCCCAGCATTATTAAAGAATTCTCGATGTGATATTTCATAGTTGATAGTACTATAATCTAGCTCGCCATTAGCCACAGACACATAAATGATCGGATAGCTAATTTCTTTCGGTTCTTCGATTTCATAACCAAGTTTTTCGAGACCAATATTGACGATTTGGGTTTGAAACTGTTCCTCGACCCAGTTACTATGGGCAGAACGAACTTTAGTTTTTTTTCCAGAGGACGTTGACTCACAGGCAACTGAACCCATTAAGCAAGCGATCAGAGTCATTCCTAACGTAAGTTGTCTCAATTGTCGTTTCATTAAATCCTCTACCAGAGTTTTTATCACCAAGTCTTACCATCAGTCATAACTATAGCAGTTTTTAATGGGGTAGGGAGTAGGGAGGGTGGGGAGATGGGGAGATGGGGAGATGGGGAGATGGGGAGATGGTGGAGATTTTAAATAAAGGTATTCTGACATGATATCAACCAAAATACTATCTCCTAAACTCTACTTATATTGTTATATTTAGGTGTAATTTTACTTATCTAGCGTCTTGAATAGCTATGAAGTACACAAAATTTTTTACCTGCTCCCTGCTCTCTGCTCCCTGCTCGCTAATAAAGGAGCCTTAACCAACATCAAACTGGAGATAAAAATCCACTGACTCAACTAGATTTGCAAAAACATGATATCCTATAGGAAAGGTCAGAAAAACAGTTATCTCACACCCATTATATCTTCTGGCGCTGCACCTCAAACAACAAGCAATTATAATCCCTCATTTCATGGTTGACTAACAAAGAGGAGAGGTAATGAAAGGTACAGTCATCAAAAATCTCAAACTGATCAAAGTTGTTGACGGTGACACCATCAAGATACTCTTGAATAATGAGCAAGAATCAATTCGGTTTGTTTGTCTTGACACAGAGGAAAGTCAGCGCGCTGGCAGTAAACCGATAACCAATGCTGGTATCCTGGCCTCACAATGGGCGAAGGAGTATTTCGGGGCAAACGAGCAAGGGATACCCAATCAGGATGTATGGGTGGATCTTGAATTCGACACCAACGATCCGGTGGAGGTTTGCCTGGTCAAACATCGCGGCAATTATGGGCGATTGCTCTGCTATATCTACAAAGCCGGAGAGCAGGAGAATTTCAATGTGCGCATTGTCCGGGAAGGCTGGAGCCCTTATTTTGTAAAATATGGATCGTCGCGCCTCTATCACCGCGAGTTTATGGAGGCGGAGGCGGAGGCTCAAGCCAAAGGCATAGGGATTTGGGATCCAGCCACCAATGCTGGTGGAAAGAGCAGAGACTATACCACCCTGATTCCTTGGTGGTATTTACGAAACCAGGTGGTAGAAGACTACCGTAACGCAGGCAGTCAAGCCGGGGTGCTATCGGTGCGTCTAAACTACAATGGTATCGTAGAAGCGGCTAAAGCTGGCAACCAAATCACAGTATTGTGTGACCTGCAAGGAGGGATTAATAAATGGCCTGGTAATGGTGCTCTGATCTACGCTGGGTCAAGATTTCACCGGTTTAATCTCTGGATTCCCGATCGGGATTCCCAAGCAGCTCAAACCATCTTGGGACTAATTGAAACCCGCTATGCCAAATCGGGTCGAGGCTATGTGTATGTGACTGGAACTGCTAGTCTCTATCCTCCCAATCAGGATGGGAAGCCTCAAATCGTAATCACAGATGCCAAGCAACTAGCTGATTTCCCCTAAGCTATCAGCTATCAGTTATACCAAATCCGCTTCTCAAAACCCCTTTATAAAAATCAAGCAAATTTTTTTATGCCAGGAATCTAGGGCTATGGGAATAAGGGGGGTATGGGAACAGGATTTGGTATTATCAGCTAATGGGCTACTTCACAGGCTAGAAGCCTGTGCCACGCACGCTACGCGAACGAGGTTTATTTTAAGGATTAGGCTGACTGACAGCTGAACGCGCACGGGTGAGCTTTTAGCTCACGCCTCAATGCTTACGGATTCCCAAAGATGGTATGATCATATTTGACTACTATAATTTCTGTGGATTTAGGGTTTCTGCGCTGATAGGAATATATCGAGAAGTCTAGAAGATAAACATTGATCGAACAGACGAATACTTTTCAAGGATTACCTTATTATCGTGCTGAAATCTGGTTTAGTGAATTTGTATACTGCCCCCACGGGGTAAGTTCATTTAAATATACAATTCTACAGAAGGTTAACTAATGAAACAAAAGGGTTATACTGTCACATTTCCAAATACAGATGAAAATTTAATTCGAGCCGAAGAGTATTTTATCTTAACCGAAAATGACCAAGAGCAAAAACTGAGGATTCAGGATTATAAACAAACCTACAAAATCCCTGGTTTATATGAATATGTTTTAGTCGATTTGCTAAAGTATAATACACACAATATAATTAGCGACATCTTGATAAATGAAGTTAGCAAATCCCAATCCCTTGCTTCTGAATTATCGGTTTTAGATTTAGCTGCAGGAGTTGGTTTACTTGGTCAATGTCTTAAGGATAAAGGTGTCACTTCAATTGTAGGAGCAGATGTGGTTATAGAAGCGGCAGAAGCAGCTAAACGAGAACGACAAAATGTTTATAATAAGTATTATGTTGAGGAATTTCCTAATGTAACTAATGAAGTTCATAATGAGTTAGAAAATGCCAAGTTTAACTGTTTGGTCTGTGCTTCTGCCCTAACAGGAGGATTACCGGCTTCGGCATTTGCTTTTGCCTATAATTTAATTGTTGATGGAGGCTGGATAGCTTTTAATATTAGAGAAGATTTACTTGATACTCAAAGCCAGCATAATGGTGGTCAAATGTTGGCAACCATCATTAAAGAAGGTATTTTATCAGTCAAAGCTAAACAGTCTTATCAACATCGTCTTTCTGTTAATGGTAATTCCCTCAATGAGCTAGCATTAATAGGAGTCAAAATATCAGATATTCCTCAAACAATGATTAGTGATTAATACCTAGATAATCCTTTTGTATTTAATTGATTTTTAGCTTTTTTTAAGGTGAATGTGAAGGATATGAATAGAGATTCTTATAGACCTTTGACTCCCAAAGCAGATGCAACTGGTTATCTGCTCAAGATGATTCCTCAGTTTATTGACGAATTGTTACTAAAGTATGGACAAGATGTAGAATTTAAAATTGCTGATATCGGTGCAGGAACAGGTACATTGGCAATCCGTATTGTTGAGGAAGCTATAAAACGGGGAATAAGTTACTGCATTGTCTATGCTGTTGAACCAGAAGAAAAAGATGTGGAAGTAGGCATCAGTATCTGTCAAGAAAATGGGTGTTATTACGAAAGTACTAAAAGCTTGGGTGTAGCTTTCAAACAAGAACCCTATACAGAAACGACTTTTGAACCTCAGTTTCTGCATGGCATTATCTGCAATCCCGGTCAGTTTATTGCTCCCAAAAAAATTGGCGATTATTTGCCTTCTTATGGTCAGACTGGAGATGAATTAGGATTGAGAAGATTAGAGGTATTTGTTCGCAATGCAGCAGTTCACTTATTTCCAGATGGACTTTATTGCGGACAGCATTTATCCCCTGCTAAAGAAGGTGATCAGATCGCTGCTCTGGAACTAATACAAGATGCTTTTGGCTCTGATGCAGAGGTTCGATATCACGACAAAATCTTACCCAGAATCACGAGTCAGGAGTTTATGAAAGGCGAATTAGCCTCCTTGCTTGAAGATTGCCACTGGAGGGATTATGCCCAAAACTGGATTGACGATTTCTCAGTTAAATTTCCCTGGTTAGCCTCTGTGGCTTTTATTGCTTGTCCTACTGGAGGAGGAGGAAAAATTACGAATACTAGTCAACCATCTTACGATCCATCCCTAAAAATTGAGGATAGAATTGCGATTCAAGCTACCACCGTTCGAGAAATCAAAGAACTAATTGACAGGAAAAATTTTGGGCGGGTTAACAAATAGTATACCTTGCCATAAATACATTGCAGGATATAGTTGAGTTTAGACTTCATTGTGATTAGTCATTGGCTACCGCAATATTATAACAGCTAGTGGAAAATAGTCCGATCTGGAAGTAGGGATTAGGGAGATGGGGAGATGGGGAGATGGGGAGATGGGGAGATGGGGAGATGGGGAGATGGGGAGATGGA
>NZ_JAAHIG010000394.1:0-7838 GCF_010692305.1 Moorena sp. SIO4G3
TAGGCAGTTGCTCGACAAGGCAAGCACAGGCCAAGCTAAACAAGCGCTAGCTAACCAGTTAAAGGTTAAGACTCAGTACGTCAATAAATGGGTCGCCCTAGCCGATTTAGCTCGTATCCCTAGCATTGGCTGCCAATATTGTGGACTAGTGTTACATGCAGGAATATGCTCTTTAACCCAACTAGCTCAGACTCCCCCTCACCGCTTGCACCAAAATATTTTACGCCTACAGGTAGCAACCATGAAGCGCCGAGACCTTTGTCCTGGTGTTGATCAGGTGGCACGATGGACTAAACAAGCACGAGATTTAGCTATAGCAAAGGGAACAGGGAATAGGTAAAAGGGAACAGGGAACGAAAATTATCACAATTCATAATGGTACTCTATCATCATTGGTGATTTGTATATTGTTAATTGTTATTTGGCAATTTCAATTTGCCATATTTAGGCACTTCTGCTTTATTCCTTAACCAACACTCCATTGAGGAAAATATCAGCAATGCCTTCTGCCATTTCTTGAATCTCTTTGGGGGAGGCATCTGAATCGAGGATGGTATTGTGACTGAAACCAGCAACGGCAAACATGCCTAAGAACACCTGAGCCAAAATCTTGGGGTTCATAGGGCGATAAATGCCTCGCTCAATGGCGGTTTCAAAAAAGGCTTCAGCCACATCGGTCATTTTAATAATCACTTCTGACTGAATGCGATCGCGCAATTCTGGGTGGAATTGGGCTTCCATAAAGCATACTCGCATCAGATCCGCATTCTCACCCATACGCATCATTCGCCGCCGCATCATCTGTGCTACTGCTTTATAGCTGCCCATTTCACTGAGTTCTGTGAGCAAATCGGTGAGAATGTCTACCCAACCCTGGGTGGCGACTTCAATCAGGATGGCCTTTTTGTTTTCAAAATGACGAAATAGGGTACCTTCAGCGACCCCAGCAGTACTGGCTAACTCCCTGGTGGTTGTCCCGTTATAACCTCGACTGGCAAACAAACGTCGTGCTGCTGTCAGGATACGTTGCCTGGTCTCTGTCTCTGACTGAGTTGGCTGATTTATTATTCCCATGGGTGTCAAAATGAAACTTGTAGCGCTATTATCCAAATTGTCCAACACTTCACCCCATAATTGTCAAATTTGAGACAGAGTTGGCTTGAGCTTCTAGTAGTAGGTGATGGTAATCATGCCTTGATTGTGACCAAAAATTTGGGTTTCAAGCTGGCCTTGGCCTATTGGCCACGCGGGGCGCGTTTGGCCAAGCTACTTGAGGTGCCCATAAGCGGGCGATTTTTCCGGAATTTGTCAAGGCAAAGGTTTATAATACAATAATTGTGTAGAAAGCGCACAGGTAGGATTCGTCGGTACTACCTGATTCAATAACGACAATTACGGGCAGGATGCCCGTTCCACGCACGATGCTAGTACACGAGGCGCGAAAAACCTCGCCGGTGCGCTTTCCGTTCTCCTTAGGAGACGCGGGGCGCGTTTCTCCTACGCAGACGCGGGGCGCGAACGGCTAATTAAATTCGCCACGGGTCGCACCGCTAAAACCCATGGGTCTTAACGGATACCGAAAACCAGTAAAGTAGCAAATTCAAAATATATAACGTACCGTGGGGTTAGAAGTTACCGTAAGAAGAGTGGAGCCTTAATCAAAAAGTTTTAACCCTTTTACTCATAGCCGACTAACCATAAAGGCTCCACTCTTCTAAGGTTTCGTCTCCGGCACACGGGAACGAGGGAAGGGAGAAACAGTTATATTAGACACTCCTAGTACCTAGCGCTTAGGGAGATAAGCCCACTGGGATTAGTTAAGTTAGGCTTGATGCTTGGTTGCTGATTGAACGGGTATTTGGCTTGAATATTGCCTTTCAGGATAGCTAATTTTAAGGCGTGTCGTAGAACTAAGAATCCCCGTTCTTACTTCGGCGGGGAGTGTCAAACACTTGATGAAGAGACGCTAGCTTATTAGTTGTTAACCTCACGCCTCCTAAAGGCGGTACCACTACATCCCACCCTAGAAAGCGGTGGGCGTTGTGGGAGAGTTCTGTAAGTTCGTTACTGCCACCCTTGTATGACTAAAAAGAATGGATTGGTCGTGTTTCTCCAGCGTGTTGCGGATCACCTAAGACCACTTCGGTGCTTATTCAAGACAGGATCTATCAAGTCCCTATCGATTATACCTTATCTGGGGGCGGCAATCCTAATCTGGGGAACATTCTCGACTATTGCATTAGCCCGTACTGAAACCCCAGCATCACCCTCAACCTCAATCCAACCCTATCTAGACCGGGTGATCGAACGGGTAACTGAGTTTACCCTGGATAATGGCATGAAGTTCATTGTCCTGGAAAACCACGAAGCACCAGTAGTTTCTCTTCTTACCTATGCCGATGTAGGTGGTGTGGATGAACCGGATGGCAAAACCGGTGTGGCTCACTTCTTAGAACATTTAGCGTTTAAAGGTACCACCCGGATTGGTACTACCAACTATGAGGCAGAAAAAAGTCTGCTGGACAAGTTGGACGAGTTGAAGAAACAAATTAAAGAGTATCAAGCCACTGGGAATGAAGCAGAGGTGGCTAAGTTACAGGAAGAGTTTGCCGAAGTCGAAGCTGAGGCAGCTAAGTATGTCAAGCAAAACGAGTTGGGTCAGATTATTGAGCAATCAGGAGGCGTGGGCTTGAATGCGGCAACGTCTACAGATTATACGGTGTACTTCTACAGCTTGCCATCGAACAAATTAGAGCTGTGGATGTCCCTAGAGTCGGAACGTTTCCTTGAGCCAGTATTTCGAGAATTTTATAAGGAACAAGAAGTAATCCTCGAAGAGCGTCGTCTGCGCACTGATAACTCTCCGATCGGTCAAATGATTGAGGCGTTCTTGGATACTGCCTATACCAAGCACCCTTATCGGCGTCCGGTGATTGGCTACAACAAAGACATTCGCAACCTCACTCGCCAAGATGTCCAGGAGTTTTTTGACACTTACTATAGTCCGAATAACTTAACTGTAGCTATTGCGGGAGACGTGGACCCAAAGCAGGTGAAACGCCTAGCTAAAGTCTACTTTGGACGCTACAACCATCAAGGAGAAATCCCTCAAGTCACTACGGTAGAACCACCACAGTCCGAAACCAAGGAAGTTACCTTGAAATTACCCTCCCAGCCCTGGTACTTGGAAGGATACCATCGACCAGGGATTACCCATCCTGACCATGTGGTTTATGAAATTATGGGCAATTTGCTCAGTGATGGTCGAACCTCTCGCCTATATAAGTCTCTGGTAGAAGGGAAACAAGTAGCCCTATCGGCGGCAGGGTTTAGTGGCTTTCCTGGTGATAAATATCCTAATTTAATGTTGTTCTATGCCCTAACTGCACCGGGACACACGGTAGAAGAGGTGGCAAGTGCATTGGAAGAAGACATTGAAAAGCTCAAAACTGAACTAGTTTCACCCCAAGAATTGGAACGGGTAAAAACTCAGGCAAGGGCTAGCCTATTGCGATCGCTTGATTCCAATATGGGTATGGCCAGAAATTTGGCAACCTATGAGGTCCAAACTGGTGATTGGCGTAACTTGTTTAAGGAAATAGAAGCTATAGAGGCAGTGAGTGCAGCAGACATTCAGCGGGTGGCTCAGGCAACCTTTCGACCAGAAAACCGCACAATTGGACGGATTTTACCAAGTCAGTAACTCAACGGTTCAAGGTTGATCTCAGTTGAAGATATGTCTGACTTGAAGGTTGAATGTTAAAGGTTGAATGTTGTTTTGTTGTTCATGCCCAGGGGTCTGATGTAGGGTAGGTGGTTTGGTTGAAGGGTAAAGGTTCTCATCGGCAACCTTCAACCTTGGCCTATTGGCCACGCGTGCGCGTTCAACCGGTTAACTTTCAACCTTCAACTGGTTAACCTTCAACTGGTTAACCTTCAACCTCCAACTGGTTAACCTTGGCCTATTGGCCACGCGTGCGCGTTCAACCTTCAACCTTCTAACTTTTAACCTTCAACCTTCTAACCTTCAACCTTCTAACCTTGGCCTATTGGCCACGCGTGCGCGAACAACTTGGTAACCAACAACTACTGATCCAATTACCCATCACGAATGACCAATGACCAATCTAAAATCGAAAAGCCAAAATCCCAAATACCTGAAATGGATCGGGCTACTAGTGGTGACAATGCTAGTGGTAGTGCTTGTTTCTCGTCTACCAGCAATAGCTGATACCCCACGCCATTACGATGAATTAGACTTTGACCCGTTACCACCAATTCAGCTACCGGACTACACTCGGTATCAGTTAGATAATGGGATGGTGGTCTATTTGATGGAAGACCATGAATTGCCTTTGGTGAGTGGTATAGCAATGATTCGCACGGGCGATCGCCTTGAGCCTGCTGACAAAATTGGCTTAGCGACTATGGCGGGAGTTGTGATGCGTACTGGGGGTACCACTGAACACTCAGGCAATGATTTAAATGTGCTTTTAGAAGAAAAGGCAGCTTCGGTGGAAACTAGTATTGATACTAGTTCTGGCAGTGCGAGTTTTAGTGCTTTGAGCGAAGATTTGGACTTGGTCTTTGATTTGTTTGCTGAAGTTATTCAAAAGCCCGCCTTTGCACGAGCTAAGCTGGCCCTAGCTAAACAGCAACTAGCGGGACAAATTGCCCGCCGCAATGATGATCCCGGTGATATTGCTTCTCGTGAATTTAGGAAACTGATCTACGGTGACACTAGCCCCTATGCCCGCACGATAGAGTATGAGCATCTAGATAATATCTCTCGTAATGATTTAATCACTTTCTCACAGAAGTATGTGTATCCAGAAAATATGATACTGGGTATTGTGGGGGATTTTGATTCCGAAAAAATGCGATCGCTAATTGAGGAGAAATTTGGGAGTTGGAAATCTGCCTCTGCCCCAGCACAGCCAAAGGTGCCAGACGCATCCCAGGCTCAGTTAGGGGGTATATTTTTTGTGGATCAACCTCAACTGACCCAAAGTAATATTCAAATGGGACATATCGGGGGCAAACTCAATAGCCCTGACTACGCCGCCCTTTCTGTGTTAAATGAGGTGATGAATGGATTTGGGGGCAGACTATTTAACGAAGTGCGATCGCGTCAAGGTCTAGCTTACTCGGTCTACGGGGTTTGGAGTGTTCGCTATGACTATCCAGGTTTGTTTATTGCTGGGGGACAAACTCGCTCTGAAACCACGGTACCCTTTATTAAATCCGTTCTAGATGAAATCCAGAAACTTCGCACTAGTCCGATTAGCTCAGAAGAATTGGCTAAGGCAAAAGAAAGTGTTCTCAACTCCTTTGTGTTCAACTTCCAGAAGCCAGAGCAAACCCTATCTCGGCTGATGCGCTATGAATACTATGGCTACCCAGAGGATTTCATCTTCCGTTATCAAAAGGCAGTCACAGCTACTACCATTGAGGATGTACAGCGGGTTGCCGAACAGTATCTCAAACCTGAGCAGATTGTTACGGTAGTTGTGGGCAATGCTTCCCAAATCAAACCAGCCCTGACTAGCCTTTCCCAGGACATCACCGTCTTAGATATTACGATTCCAGAACCACAAAACAGCTAGTAGATTAATGGCAAATTGTTAATGGTTAATGGTTAATAAAGAAAAAATCGATTCACCATTTGCCACATACAATTTGCCCTTTGCTATTCTCAATGCGTATTCTATTCCTACATCCCAATTTCCCTGCCCAGTTTCGCCACATAGCAACTGCTTTAGCTAAAGATAACCGCAACCAGGTTGTGTTTGGTACCAGGCGCAAGGAAGGGCAACTCCCTGGAGTGCTCAAAGCTCTTTACAATCCCTCTAGGGAAGCACGTCCAGAAACTCACCACTATGTTAGACCCTTAGAAAATGCCGTACTTCAGGGTCAAGGCGTATATCGCTTAGCCAATCAGCTCAAGGCTAAGGGATTTGTTCCTGATGTGGTCTATGGTCATTCGGGTTGGGGACCAACGTTATTTATCAAAGACGCTTTCCCCCAAGCCAGATTACTGTGCTACTTCGAGTGGTTTTATCATGCCCATGGCACAGATGCTGATTTTGATCCATCCGAGCCCCTAAACGCTGACGATGAAGCCCGGATTCGGATGAAAAATGCCCCGATTCTGTTAGACCTAGCCAGTTGCGATCGCGGATTATCTCCCACTTACTGGCAGCGCCAGCAATTTCCAGCGGACTTCCACAACAGAATTACTGTGCGTCATGATGGGGTGGATACCGAGTTCTTTAAACCCAACCCAGGGGCAAAGTTAGTACTAAAACAGATAAACTTAGATTTGTCTGAGGTGGAAGAACTAGTCACTTATGTGGCACGGGGCATGGAACCTTATCGAGGTTTTCCCCAATTGATCGAAGCAATCGGTATCCTTCAGCAGCGACGTCCTAAGTGTCATGTTGTGATTGTCGGGGAAAATCGGGTGGCTTATGGTAAAACCCTACCCGATGGGAAAACTTACAAAGACTTGATGTTAGAAAAAGTACCTCTTGACCTAGACAGAGTCCACTTTACTGGCTTACTTCCTTACTCAGAATACTTACAAGTACTTCAAGCTTCCTCTGTTCATGTTTATCTCACCCGTCCTTTTGTTCTGTCTTGGTCGATGCTAGAATCCCTTTCTACAGGTTGTTTGGTAGTAGCGTCTGATACTCCCCCAGTGACAGAGGTGATTGAAGATGGGATTAATGGTTTGTTAGTAGACTTTTTCTCGCCAGAGGAAATCGCCGATCGGGTTGAGGAAGCTCTCGACCATCCAGAACAGATGGCTGGTATTCGCGCTAAGGCCAGGGAAACTATTCAACAGGGTTATGATTTAAATCAGTTATTATCCCAGCATTTGCAGTGGATACGAGAAAGTGGGTTGAAGGATTAAGGTTGTTCGCGCACCCGTGGCCAATAGGCCAAGGTTATCGGGTTGAATGCGTAGCGTGGCCTTTTGGGCAAGGTTGAACGCGCACCCGTGGCCAATAAGCATAGGTTATCGGGTTGTTCGCGCACCCGTGGCCAACAGGCCAAGGTTGAACGCGCACCCCTGGCCAATAAGCATAGGTTATCGGGTTGTTCGCGCACCCGTGGCCAATAGGCAAAGGTTATCGGGTTGAATGCGTAGCGTGGCCAAAGGCCAAGGTTGAAGGGTAACACTCAACACTAGACCTCTTGCAAAAGAATTTTTCTGATAGTGTTTACGTCAATTCTTGTCCACTGTTCCCTGTTCCCTGTTCCCGACTTCTGCAAGAAGTCTACTCAACACTCAACTTAATCTTGAGAGGAAGATATATCATTGTTAAAGCGTCTGGGATGCTCAAGGGTAATGCAACGCCAGCGGAGCAATAGATTGATAGCAGGTAAGCACACAAGGGTAACAGCGTTGAAGGGAGTAACTGTACTAAACGTGATTCGCTCACCAGACCAAGAATTGGGTCGTGCCAGTAAGGTTGAACCAGTTTTTGCTAAAAGTCCTTAAAAGTGCGGTAGCCCATTTGATCAAAGGCAATCAGAATCGTCAATTGTTTTCCCTCTTTCCTCTTACCTGCTCCCTGCTCCCTGCTCCCGTCTTGATGCAAAGCGCTCATGGGGGAAACCACGGCAGTCGCTCATGGGGGAGACCACGGCAGTAGCTCATGGGGGAGACCACGGCAGTCGCTCATGGTTAGAAGTTACCGTAAGACAGGCTCGCCTTGTCAGCCATGCAAAGCGCGAGTGGGGGAAACCACGGCAGTCGCTCATGGGGGGAACCCCCTTTGGCGGCGCTGCCTTCCCAAGACCGCGCAAATCACGCTAATCAATAAGTTTTA
>NZ_JAAHIG010000395.1:0-7836 GCF_010692305.1 Moorena sp. SIO4G3
AGGAGGCTCCTACTTAGAACGAGCCGCACACTACTTTAAGGTCAATAAGTTACGGGTCTCTCTCCCGGCTCAGCCATCGCCAAAGGCGACGCTACGCGAACGGTTTTTCAGCCTGTACCCTATACTTTAATTATACTATGGCGCTATAAAAGTGTCAACTAAAAGCCGTCCTAGAAGGACGGGGCGCGATTACCCAAAATTTTTGGTAAAGAAATCCTCGATGACTAGAAAAAAGGAGTTATCACAGCCCAACCATGGGTCGTGCCTTCCCGTAGCAGTTCAATGCTCGCGCATTGCAAAGGAGTTCCTTCCTAACAAGGAACATCCCTCTTTTCCTGAAATCTATCTCTTTGGTGGGGTGCCAACAAGAGAATATGGTGATTTAACTAAGTGTCAGTCACCTTACTCTCTTGCTTAGCTATCGGCTTTCGCCTCCGCTGCGCGATCAGAAACTCTTGTCTCCAGTCAGAGTTAAGAAGACCATACTCCACTAGCAATCTTTTGCAGTGGCGCTAGATGAGGTGTCTGGCATAGGAAATAGGCGAAAAATGCCCCGCCACAAGCACCAAGCAAGAAACCACTGGCAAATTCACTCCAGCCTTCTTTAGTTCCTAAGTCTTCTGGTGGATTGGGTGTGGTCAATGTTGCCTTAGGTTTGCCGGAGCCAGCCGCTCCATAAATAGATAAAGCAACTGTCAGAAGAGCCACTAAGCCAACTGTTGCCAGTAAACCAGCTGTGCTGGCATAGTCTGTCCCACGTAACGGACCTAGTAAGGCAAACGGTCCATACAGAAAGTAGCCATGAGCCATACCAACTTCTAGACCCCGGCGATTGGCTGAGAGGCCTTTACGGTAGGCTGGCAAGTTGTTGATGAAAGCTTTTGTGAAAGCAGAGGAATTAATTGGGGTGGCTAGATTACCCACTTGGGGATCTCCACCATGGTCAATTACATCCATCGTCATTGTAAATTTATCTCCTTAAAAATCGGATAAACCCCTTGAGTAATCATACTTTAGGGGGGAGAAAAGGAACTGAAAGAATCAGCACGAGTAATCTTTGCTGAGAAGTGCATCCTCTCGTAACGGATTATACGAGATATTGTTCTTTTTTCTAACCTTCTTAGTCTATGGCAACAATTTTAGCTTTAGTTCTTTACGGTAATATCACCTTTGCCAAACCATTGTAATAACCTAAAACCAACGGTTTTGATGACTAACCCCCTTTCAGCCTATTCGGTTTTTGTAATAAAAATTAATTAAATTTTGTAAAGAATTTCGGGGAAGTTTTGTTAAAAATCTTAATAATTATCCGACTGCCATAAACTTTCCAGTAATCTGAGCCATTGAAGAAACTGAGTCGTTGGTATAAGGGCGGGTTGGGATAACCCCTGCCATGCTCCGAGGTGAAACGGGAAGTTAACCCAAATTGACGGGAGTTGTGTGCTTTTGTCTAGGTCAACCAGAGATGTTGATGTCAATAGAGGAATGGCAGACTGATTAGAATTGACGCCATCAAAGACTCAGCAAGGCCAGAAGCAACTATCAGGTTTTTGCCACAGGTTGTCTCGGAAATTCCGAGGTAGATCAAGGTATTTCATAGTCGTGAACCATGATAGGATTAACTTGTCGAAAAAATCGATAAGCACCTACACAGAATTAATTACCTACTCCAAATTTCTGTAACCCTTACCCTGCAAGGCTTTGAGTTTTGGAAAATGTGCCATTAATTTTGTTTACCTGCTTAGCTTCCTCCGCTGGGCATGCCCCACAACGAACATGCGCAGCATGAGTGTGGTCAGAAGTTCCCGCAAAAAGAGTGGAGCCAAAATAGTTGGCAGTCTGTGAGTTAAGGGTTAAATCTTTTTGTAGTAAGGCTCCACTCTTTTAAGGTTTCATCTCCGGGATGAATCGCGGAGCATTAACTCGCTATAAACAGCCTGAAAAACGTTATACTAAAAATAGTAGGGAAAACAAATTAAGAGCTAACCGCCACCTACGTGCTTAAAAATAGAACTTATTGTATTGTTCCGGCGCGGAGGGGCATCCCGTGTCGTTAATAAAGCTTGCCGAGTATCCGTTCGCGCAGCGTCGGCGAAAGCCGATACCGTTGGGTGGAGTTGGCAAGAAGCCCACACTGTAATCTCTGATAAGCGTGTGGGAGTATGTCACAGCAAAGCCCAGGCTTGGCAGTGTAAGACCGACACTTACTTCGGTAGGTAGAGTCTTGCTTGAGATCAAACCCGCAACCAACACCATACCTAATTGGGTTGGTGTGGTTAAAGGTTCAACTTGTTACTGTATTAATTGGCAAATAGGAAAATAAGATATGACAGGCGCATACGCAGCTTCTTTTTTACCAACGATGCTAGTCCCCTTCATAGGCTTAGTTATGCCTACTGTAGTTTTGGGACTTTTGTTTATCCACATTGAAAGCGACGCTGACTAAACTAACTAGAAGTCCTGCACGATACCAGCACCCTTTTGTCAAGGGAGTATGGGTGAGAGTGGGACTCAATCATGGGGGTTGACTCCCGAGAAAGGGTCATCAATCCCCACATCCCTATAGTTTTGCTATGCTTTTGGATTAGAGCACTCGTTAAGGCTTAGAGGCTTTACAGTCTTCTTAGCAGGTTTGGGCGATTGAGTTCGCCGATAACTCTTAAACTGACTAATCCCAGCACTGGCAGATTTAACCACATCACTATCTGGATCCCTTAATGCCCTTTCAAGTAAGGGTATAACTTTTTCAGATTTAATATTACTCAGGGCTTCAACAGCAGACTGTCGCACAGATGCTTGGGGGTCTTGAATCAATTTTCCGATCAGCGGTATGGCCTGTTGAATTTCGGCTCTGAGTCCTTGAGCAGCAGCAATTTTACCCAAAGCTGATGCAATTGATCCACGAATAAGGCTTTCAGGATGATTGATGTAGTTACTTAACTGGGGAATATCGCTGGCTTGAGCATAATTTCCCAAAGCAGTTATGGTTTCATCCAAGTCTTGATCAATTTGGCTGGGCTGATCAGTAATACTTGGGGTTTCTGTCACCATTGGTTGCTCTGGCTGACTCGGCTCAGGCAATATTTCGTCCTCCAAGTCTTGATCAATTTGGCTGGGCTGATCAGTAATACTTGGGGTTTCTGTCAGCATTGGTTGCTCTGGCTGACTCGAATCAGCCAATATTTCGTCCTCGACCACTTCTTGAGGCTCGTCTTGATTTGTTTCTGCCTCTTCTAATAATTCGACTAATTCATTACCAGTTTCCGCTGAAGTTTTCTCCGTTTCATCTAGGTTATTCACCTCGTCTGGTATTGGGGATTTATGAGCTTGTTCTAATTCAGCAATTTTTTGATGGGCTAACTCTAAATCAGCCTGATATTTCGCTTCCAAAGATTGCAGCTCGTTGCGAAAATTAGATTCAAGTTCTTCCTTTAACTCATGGGTAGCTTGTGTCAATTGCTCTTGATATCTGGCTTCCGAGGATTGAACACTTTCGAGAAGACTAGCATCAAGTTGTTGCTTCAGCTCATTAGTGCTTTGGGTTAACTGAGCCTGATAATTTTCCTGTAAAGATTGGACAGGAGCAGCAGCGCTAGACTCTGCCTGATCTTTGACTTCGGCAATTTTCTGATTTAACTGCTCTCGATAACTTTCTTGCAGAGCTTGAGAACTTTGTTGTATCCTAGCCTCATACTTATTTTGAAAAACTTCTAATTTTCTGTCGGTTTGTTCGGAGAGAAAATCCAGTTTATTTTGCAGTATAAAAAATACGATTGCCCCAACAACGGCTGCTGCAAGTAATGCTACAAGAATTGGTATCATGAGGGCTCCTCTTGGGGTTGATATTTAGTTGATTTTATCTGAAAGTGTGCCTGAAAACAGGGTTGTTGGGCAATAGCTTAAGGCGTCTGAAATCTTAAAAATTTGTAGAAATGGCCTGAACAGGGCAAGTGGGGATACACTGCTCACAGACAATGCAACGCGATCGCTTAAATTTCAATCGGAATGTCTCTGGCTCAAGACTAAGGGCTTGAGTGGGACAAACCCCAGTACATAAGCCACAATCGACACAACTATTCTCATCAATCAAAATCTCGCGACTTAGCAGGGAAACATCAATGTTTTGCGATCGCATCCACTCAATCGCAGCATCTAACTCATCAATGTCGCCAGATAACTCTAGCACAAGTTTGCCGATTTGATTGGGAGCGACTTGGGCCCGGATGATATTAGCAGCCACATTGAAATCCTTTGCCAGTCGGTAAGCCACCGGCATCTGAATCGCCCGTCGGGGAAAGGTCAGGGTTACCCGTTTTTTCATTGTGATTTGTCAAACTTTATCAGTACAGGAGTAAAAATAAACCTAACATTCCCACTCGTTAACAGTTAACACTCAACAGTCAGCCGTCAACCGTCAACAAAAAAACGTTTTAATCTCATTTACTTCTATGTTGCTCAGAACTTACGCCCCAAACCGTACTATTGCCGGACATTATAACGATAAACCGGGTTTTAACTGAGATCTTGCACCATTGTCATTAATCGTAGGGTGGGCAGTGCCTACCAACGCGGTTTGTAAGCTTCATTATCTGTCTGCTGCACTGCCCACCCTACATGAACCTATTGCCGGACATTATAACGATAAACCGGGTTTTAAGGCTGTTGGTGCCTAAGTGCTCTTGTTGTAAAATGTAAACAATTATAAAGTTATAGCAAGAAAGTTTTAGCAAGATGGCTATTAATTCACCAGACTCAACTACACCATCCTCCTCCCCTTCAGTACCCACTAGTGGCAGCCGGATCAGAAACTTTTTAATTGCCCTAGTAGCGATCGCACTGGGTATTGCCCTATTCTTGGGATTAAAAACTGAGACTAGTCTCGGTTCTTTGGAAGCCCAAGCTGAAGCATCTACCCCTCTAGAGGTGGCACTGAGCAATGGCAAGCCAACCTTGATGGAGTTTTATGCCAACTGGTGTACCAGCTGTCAAGCCATGGCAAAGGATTTGGGTGAACTGAAACAGCAGTATAAAAGCAAAGTCAATTTTGTCATGCTGAATGTGGATAACACCAAGTGGTTACCAGAACTGGTCAAGTATCGAGTAGATGGTATTCCTCATTTTGTATATTTTGATGAAGCCAGCACAGTGATCGCCCAAACTATTGGAGAACAACCCCATCAAGTACTCGAAGCTAACTTAGATGCCATAGTAACCCATGTGCCATTACCTTATAGCCAAGCTAGTGGTACGGTTTCGGATATTGACGATTCCCTGTCAATTACAATAACTAGTCAAGATGATCCTCGTAGCCATGGCAGTCAGGTAAAAGGCACAAGGTAAAAGGCACAAGGTATAAGGAAGCTTACATAGAATTTATTGAGATTTTTGCAGCTTTATTTCCCTCTTTGCCCTTTGGCTTTCGCCCTTGAAGCTAATTTTCCGCTACAGTAAGTAAAGATTACCTGCTGAGTAATAATCTACCCCAAAATAATCTGCCCCAGTTGCTAGAGGGTTGCTGATTGATTTGCGAAAATGTCTAGAAAATTCCTGTCAAGCTACCCACAGCCTTTACCCTCAGCCACCAAACCCCTTGATCTAGGTAAACGAAAGTCAATCAGACCGAGGGGAAATTTTAGACGACGCCTAAAATACATATATTGGCGCTTACTTCGTATGCAAGGACAACCAGAAGCGATCGCACGAGGTTTAGCATGTGGTGTGTTTGCTGGGTTCTTTCCCCTGTTTGGTCTCCAGTTAATTATAGGGATTTTGCTGGCGGTACTCTTGCGAGGGAACAAAATAGCTGCTACTGCTGGAACTTGGATTAGTAATCCCTTGACTTATGTACCGATTTTTGCATTCAACTTTCACGTGGGTGAATGGCTACTGAATCAGGATGAATTGGCTAATGTGAGTTTCCAATCTTGGCAGGAATTTAGAGAATTGGGGTCAGAAATTGTCCTAACCTTATTTGTTGGTTGTTTCGCGGTTGGGTTGGTCTGTGCTGTGGTTAGTTATTGGTTGAGTGTAAAGCTGATCTATCGATTGCGGACAAATAGTTCCTTGCAGCATCAGAAAAAGCGATATTCTGAAAAAGCTGCTACGGGAAGGCACCGCATTGACCACTATAGTGCTAACTCGTAAGTCCTGAGTAAAACTTGACACTTCATTCTTCATCCTTGATAACACCCAGGGCAATTAAATCCTCAATTTTTTTAATAGTGGTATCCCCTGCTAAGTAACCAATACCTCGATGAAGGTGCAGGCGACACTGATTCGCTAGATTTTCTTGATCCAAAGTTAAGCCATCGTTATGGCAGCGTTGTTTGAGAGCAATCAGGAGCAGATCAGCCATATCTCCTGCCATGACGCTCCAGGTGAGTTCGAGGTTACTATCCGCAGGTATGGGAACCGGGGAGGGCATTGTCGGTTCAGCGAGGGAACGGCAGATTGCCCAGCGGCAAAGGACATTCCACTGAGGGATT
Organism: Moorena sp. SIO4G3; assembly: GCF_010692305.1. Classification (NCBI taxonomy): domain Bacteria; kingdom Bacillati; phylum Cyanobacteriota; class Cyanophyceae; order Coleofasciculales; family Coleofasciculaceae; genus Moorena; species Moorena sp. SIO4G3. The sequence goes on from NZ_JAAHIG010000395.1 coordinate 6,486, forward strand.
TTGGTTTGACGTTTGAGTTTAATGAGTTGGTCTTTGGCAGTTTGGGAAAGTGTGATTTGGTTTATTGGCGGTTGCATGAAGAAATTAATGAACTCAGGTTTACTGTTTATGAAAAACTACTTTAGTATTTGCCCAAAGTGGTGATAGTTTGGCAACTTTAATTGATGTATAACTATAGCAATCTTAAGGTCAGAATTTAGCTATCAGTACTCAGCAGTTAGTAGAACTTTTAGCGTTGCTGATTCTGGGTATGGTTTCGCCCCCCTAGCCCCCCAATTCTGGGGGGAAAAAACTGTCAAAGTCCCCCAGGATTGGGGGATTTAGGGGGCTTTAATAAAACCAGATGATCGCGCATTCATTCCTTAATTCAGCAACGCCGAACTTTTTAGGACAAATTGGCGTCTTTGATAGCAAATAGCGATAAAATTAACAAGCATGTACATTCGTAAAACTGTCTTCGCCATTGCCCTATTGATTAGCCCGTTATTGATTACTGCTTGCGGCTATAATGAGACAAAAGAGTTAGTAGAAGAAGCACACTTACTGTCAAAACCTCTTACCATCCGGGCAATACTAGATAAAGACCAACCAATTACTGCTGGGGAAACTGTCGAATTCGCTTTTAAACCTGTTGGTGACCCTGTCGAGATCTTAGAGCCGATTCCGTTGAGAATGACTCTCTACCTACCAGATGGTAGCCAAGAACAGTTTATGGTCGATTTGCAAAGTCCAGTTGTCTATTACCCTTGTGATCCTATACCAGGGGAAGACGATTCTTGTAACTATCCGAGGGTGGGTTTGGATCCTACGGCGGATCCTAGTCAGCCCTATCAACCAGGCCCTAGCATTACCTTGGAGCAAGAAGGAGAATACAGGATTACGTTAGACCCTGTCCTAGAAGTAGTGCAAGACAAATTGCATGGGCAATCAACAACATTTATGGTCAAGTCGCTTCGCTCCAATTAAAAATTCAAAATTATTAATTCAAAATGATTCGGACAATTCTATATTTTTAATTTTTAATTCCCCGGGGGGCTTCCAGAATTAATTAATTCAAAATTTCTGATTTTCTTTATTTTGAAGTTTTAATTTTGAATTTTGAATTACCCAAAGGGGTCATGCCGTGACCTGTTCTGAGTAGAAGTAACCTGATTCCACGGTTGTCCGATGTTTAGTTGGGTCATAATTTAGGAGATACTGTTGTGCGATCGCATCAGCGTCTCGTAATTGTTGAGCTTCGACCTTACCAATTTCCGTATCTGTAGACAGCAGAATCACCTGATGGGAGGCGGCGGGGAAGTAACGTTCCACTAGGTTGCTGCGATGGGAGGAGTCCAATCGTCCGAGGGGA
>NZ_JAAHIG010000396.1:0-7793 GCF_010692305.1 Moorena sp. SIO4G3
AAATGGTGTGAATGCAACTCGGGATAAGGCAGATAACACTACTACTTTTTTTCTCTGACGAAATTCCCTATCTTGATAGTTTCCAGAGCCAAGATTGATCGGTGGGTTTAACCCTATAGTTATGGGTGGTTTCAATTCCCTGACGTAATTCCTCTGACGGTCGATAAAGTAAAACATTTTTGAAACCCTCCGGAATCTCCGGTATGTTGGTAGAGCTATTGGATTTATCCAATAACATCAGCTGTACATCCGGACGAAGTAGATGACACAGAGATAGAACCCTACCGGGAATTTCATTACTGATCAAGAGTGGTTGTGGGATTTGATTAATCCAAGCTGCTACGTCGGGATTATTGCGACTCTTCGCATAGCTCTTGTGCCACCAAACTGGCAGTTGAGAGCTGACTATACAGGAGAGTATGCCGCTAAATGCCAGAGCAATTGCTATAGACTTCCAAGTTTTAGGATTTTTTCGGGTTTTTTCCATGGGCACCATGTCATGGTTACCCCTTACTTGCTGATTTTGTCTATCTTCGGGATTTGCTAAATTTCCATCAATCATTCCCTTGGGATGTTGTCCTGAGTGTTTGGCTTGGGTTGTCAGGAAATAAGCAATAGCTAACTGAATACCTAGATAACAGGGAATAGCATAGCGAGTAATGCTAGAACGGCGACCACCTAATAGCACATCTGGACCGATTAGAGCAATTCCTGTCACTCCAATTAAGGTAATAATAAATACCCAAGCATGCTGAGGAGCGTTACGACAAAGATAGTAGAGGGCGTATCCTGCTAACAATAAACTGAGATAGTGGAGGGGACTCAAAGGATGGATGCCTTGATTAACATCAAAGAAAATCCGACTGAGGTTTAAAGTCCAAAATAGGGGTAAAAAGCCTGAACGACTATGATTAACTGAGTCAGTATTGGCGATAAATTTGGAGAAATTAATGATAACAATAATTAGCCAAGGAGAAAATAGCAATACTCCTCCTAAGGAGGCTAGTAAATAGCTACTTACTCGCTTAGTCCAGCGAGCACCTTCGGTAATTAATACATACAATCCCTGTCCAATTAAGACAAAGGCTGAGAAAGGGTGAGTATAAAGTGCTAAAGCAACAGTAAAACTATAGATAATCCATCGATAATGTTTTTTAATTAATTGCTTTCTCCTAGAATAATTCATTGCCCATAATAGCACTGCACTAGAAAGCAAAATAGTAACAGTCCATAAACTATATTCTCGGGCTTCTTGGGCATACAAAACATGAAAGGGAGAAATAGCAATTATTGCAACAGCTACCCAACCGATTAATTGTGAACCAAAAAGTTCTAAGCACAGCCAGTAAGCACAGGGCAATGCTAATAAGCTAATTAGTACTGATAGGAGTCTGATCGTTCCTACTGAATTGCCAAAGGTTTGTAACCATAACCTGGCCATTAGGTAGTAAAGGGGGGAATGTTCTGGATTGCCTGCTAGGGAATTAATAGTGTCATTGATATCTTTTTCAGGATTGGGAAATTGGTACTGTTTTAATAAGTTTTCTACGCTGATAATCTGACCATCGAAAATTTCTTCTACTAGTTCGGTTCGAGTGTGACCGGAAATTCTAATGGAGGTCATTGTCTCGTCGTACCAGTAAACTTTACGGTCTAGGTTGTAAAATCTAAAGACTACTCCCAGTACGATTACGATGATCAGTAAATTTCTAAACCAGATAGAATCAAGAGTAATTTTCTTGATCATGTTAACTAAGATAATTAGGGGATAATTGAAACTATAGCAATTCTCAGCAGCGTTTGAGCGACATTGCTTATCCTTTTAAGGCAAAAGGCAAAAGGCAAAAGGCAAAAGGCAAAAGGCAAAAGGCAAAAGGCAAAAGGCAAAAGGCAAAAGGCAAAAGGCAATATTCAAGAGGGTTTTAAGCGATGCAGCGCGGTCTTGGGGGTTCCCCCCATGAGCGACTGCATCAAGACAGGTAATTAGCTTCAAATAAGACTGTACCTCATAACTACGATAACCTGAGTTCGGGTTAAATACAAAGAAAATCGTGACGCCACTTTTGCCTTGACCAGAAGAGTCTGCTGTATCTGCCGAGAGTCTACTGCCACAGGAATCCATCACCTTAGATAAAACGGTGCGAAAGAGGTTCCTGGCAAGGCTATGGTACCTGTTTGCGAAGAATGCCATAAACAATGTTATCTACCAGGAAATTGGGAGGATAAAGACGAGCAAGGAATATGGCTGTCTCATTCGACTTCGGAATTTGCCAATCGCATTCTGCTGACCATGAATTACTTATCGAAGTAGGCTTTTATGGTAGTCATAATCAATAAATAAACAGCAAGGTAATAAACCATCGCTTGCTGTCTGTATAAATCCAATAAATCACTTCAATCTTAACACTATTAATCCCCGTAAATAGCGTTGGTAATTTTTTAAATTAATTCCGTGTAATGACCAACAACTATAAGTAGTTAAGCAATCAAAAACAGCTACCGACAATATAGCACTACCCATTAAGATTAGGACATTACTAAACTCCGAAACTTAATCAATTATAGCTTACTTCTGAATTCTGAATTCTGACTTCTCACTTGCGCGTAGCGCTATATCTGCACGGGTGATTTTCACTAACGTTATTTGGCAATAATAACAGATAAAAAACCATCAAAACTAAGGATTATAAGGTGTATAAGCCAAGGATAAAAAGATTGCGCTCGACCTGGATATAGCCATAAAATAGGTAGATATAAGTAAGGGCATTGCTATGTATAAATTTGAGGCTTTTTTGGGGCTTTAAAATCTCTAAGTCACCCTATTTATGGGTACTACCATCGGGCATAATGGTGTTAGTTAAGTTCGCCCCTTCGAGGTTGGCACGATAAACTTCGTTGGGCAAACCCCAATAAGTGCCATCGAAGGTATACTCTAAACGCGCTCCTTTGAGACTGGCGTTGGAGAGGTTTGCGTAGGATAGGTCAATTCCCCCCAAGTCAGTATCCTCAAGATTAGCTCCGGCTAAGTTAGCCTCCTTCAGCTTGGAAGTGATTAAAGCTTGATAGATAGGTAATGAAGCACTTATATACAGAGAACTCAGTTGTGCTTGTTGGAGATTGGCTCTCTCCAGATTAACCCCACTGAGATTAATATTCACAATATAGGCCTTTGATAAGTTAGCTTCTGTGAGGTTTGCCCCTTCAAGATTAGTTGCCTTTCTTGATCTAAAGAGACTGAGGTTAGCGGACTCTAGGTTCGCTTTACTGAGGTTAGCGGACTTTAGGTTAGCGGACTCTAGCTTCGCTTTACTGAGGTTAGCGGACTCTAGGTTAGCGGACTTTAGGTTAGCGGACTCTAGGTTAGCGGACTCTAAATTAACTCTTGCAAAATTAGCGTTTTCTAAATCTGCGGACTTGAGGTTAACCCCAGGCAAATTAGCATTTTTTAGATTAGCTCCAGCTAATTTTGCCCCTTCTAAGTCCTCTCCAGAAAGTTCTACCCCAGCTAAATTACAGTTCTGACACTCTTTTGTTTTCCGTAATTGTTCCAGGGAATTGTATTGAGCATCCACCTTGACAACATAATTGGAGTCAATTGCTGCCAACTCCCCTGCGTTCACCAAGGTTTGGTAAATCAATGCCGATACTTCCCCACGAGTGGCTGCTTCAGTGGGTTGTAGTTTCTCCACATCGGGATAGTTAACCACCAAGCCCTTGGCGGTAGCGGTATTTACTTGATCTTTGCCATAGTCGGGGATACTACCATGATCTGAATAGGGAACCACATTTTCAGAGGCTGATAAACCCAAACCATTCACCAGGGAGACTAAAACCTGTACCCGTTGGATATGGTCATTGGGCTTAAATGTACCATCGGGAAAACCAGAGAGGAAACCAGCACGGTAAGCTTTTTGGATTACTTCTTCAGCCCAAAAATCATTGCTGACATCGCTGAATTTGATTGCTTCCCGTTTGGGGGTAAGGGTAAAGACTTGATTCAACAAGGCTGCATATTGGGCACGGGTCATTTGGGCATCGGGTTTAAAGGTACCATCAGGATAGCCCGTGATTAATTCTCCTTGGCATAACCCTTCAATGAATTTTTCTGCCCAATGCCCTGCCGCATCTGAGAAACTAGAATCAGAACTATCTTGAGTGTAGACGACGATATAAGGAGAAGAGATAGCAGCCAATTTACCTTGAGCCAGCAATGCTTGATATACCATCGCTGCTAATTCAGCACGGGTAGTACCTTCGGTGGGGCGCAACCGTTTCACATTGGGGTAATTAACCACAATTTTTTTCATGGTGGCTGTTTTAACCGCATCTACAGCGTAGGTGGGAATGGTAGTGCGATCATTATAGAAACTTAAGGCATTGTTCTTGGTATCCGATAAGCCTAAGCCGTTGATCACCGAAACAATTACATCTGCCCGTTTAATGGGATCGTTGGGTTTAAAATTATCATTGGGATAACCAGAGAGGAATTCTCCCCGATATGCCTGTTGAATTACCTCTGCTGCCCAATAATCTGTGTCAACGTCTTTGAAAGTCTTCTGGGCACGTTTAGGTTGGGGATTAAAGGCTTTCACTAATAAGGCTGCATACTGAGCACGGGTGATATTATCATTAGGTTTCAAAGTACCATCGGGATAGCCACTGAGGATTTGCTCTGCCAAGAGGGCGTAGATAAAATCTTCTGCCCAATGATCGTTGAGATCGGGAAAATCAACAGGATGTTTGCCGATAATAGTGCTATCTTTTAAGTCCACATCGCCTTTGATTTTTTGAGCAAGTTCAGTTTTGTTAGCACAGGTGAAGGAATTGCCCGTGGAGAGTAGCTGATTACTACTACTGTTATTAATGTGATATTTACCATTGTTGCGGAAAATATTCTTGCCCTTTTCACTGTCTGTACCCAAGTCAGGCAATGCCCTATCACTTACAGAGATACCATCATCGGTACTATTTTTAATCTCATTGCTGCGTAGAATAGGTTTGGCATCGCTAAAAATAGTCATGCCAAAGCGATTACCGGAGATGGTATTACTAATAATTAAGGGGTTTGCTTCGTTCCCAATATCAATACCAGCAGCCATATCTTGACAGATATTGCCCCGTGCTTCTCCGGCACTAGTTTTGCGGTAAGCAATGCCTTGTCCTAAATTAGCAATAAATAAATTGTTCAGGATTTGTGGGGCTGCTGTGCCTGTGGCTTGAATACCTTCGCGGTTACATTTGGTAAAGGTACAATTGGCAATAATTGGGCTAGTGGATTCTAACCAAACCCCCGTACCCCGAGGTTCAGTATTAGTAACTGTCACCCCCCGCAATTCGGTATTATTGGCAAGGGAGATACTAATATTTTGCAAAGCTGAGGAAGGGCTAACAAAATCCCCTCCCCCTTCAATTAAGATATCCTTGCCTTTATTAGTGTCGTTACCAACTATCTTGATTCCAGAAGGGACTTTAAGGGGGAATTTTTCCCCACTGGCGCGATTGTAAGTTCCAGGGGCTAGTTGAATTGTGTCCCCTACTTGAACTTTGCTGATAGCTCCCGTAATACCTGTAATGGTTTTGAGGGGAGCAGACTCGCTGCCTGTAGCACTATCATCACCAGTGGTTGGATTGACGTAGAGGGTTCCCATGGTTTCCAATGCTCCTTATATTATTAGATGATTTCTCAACTATTTTTCCCAGTCTGTTGATATTTATTCCATAATTTGGCTAAAGATTACAACTTCACATTACGAATCCCCAAGTGGCACATTTGTTCTGTTTTGATTCGTAATTTTTAGGTATTCCTGCTTAGAGGATATCTGAAAAGTTTTTTGATACTGAATTTTGCCCCCCTAGCCCCCCAATTCTGGGGGGAACAAGAATCTATTTGCTGGTAAAAGTCCCCCAAAGTTGGGGAACCAACGGGGGCTTAGGTGTAGCAAATTAGACTTCTCAGACAACCTCTTAAGCTTTCTGATATTTTATCTGAGTTCGGGATAAGAAAAGGCAGGGTAAGCGCAAGAAAAAATCGCCTATAATGTATGTGCATTGGCTAGATATCGGTTGCTTGTGGCTCAAAATCCCTATAATCTCGTCGAACTCGACTCGCAATAGAGTTAAGTTGTTGAGAATGACCTGGTATTTTTCGAGGGTAAGCCACAGCTTATTGATTCTTGCCCTGACCCTGATCAGAATTGGGACAGGTAGTAACCTGATTGCATATTGCCATCAGCCTAAAAAGCCAAGTCTTCGTCTCGACTGGCTTTTACCTCAATCTGCGCGAGCCCGAACTCAGGTTACGATAAACGCACTGTAGAATACTTTAAAATTGGGGATTATAGCGTTTTTAATCATGATGAGATAAATTCAATTTTATTCCCCCTACTCCCTACTCCCTATTCCCTACTCCCAGATCCGCTGTTCCCTTTCCTTAATTACCAAGTAACAGCAACGTTTTTTAAAATTGTCATGGGACCGTGGTCTTTCAGACGTTTCATTTGCTCTTGGTTTCGGACTAGGAGAGCTCCAGCAAATCCGAGGGAGTTGACACCAATTGACTGGAAATCTGCTTGAGAACGGGGTAAAAGCAACATCCATTGCCTTGTGGCGAGGAGATTGTAGGCACCGGATTGCTTGTTACCATTGACATTATTCCATGGCAACCCGACTGCACTCAGTAATCTATGGTACAACTTGAGGGTGGCTTGAGCAGCATCCCAGGTCGAGTTTACCCAATTAGGGTCAAGCTGAGCAATAGCATGGATGAAGGGCAAGGTTGGGATGGTGCCAACAGAGTCCTGAAAGTTAGCTGATGCGATCGCATTTTCAATCGGGATGTTAACTCCTTCAGGGGCTAGGGGCAGAGGAACTAGTTGCAAGTGCTTGTGTCGTTGACTCGCACCACCAATTGTTCCAGCATTATAGAATGCCAAGCCATCAATTTCCCCAAGACATGCCCACATAGCAGCAAAATCCTGCAACGTCAGCCAAGTATCTTGCTCCTCGAAAGCACGGGTTATGATCAGCAGGTGATGGTCAACTACGTTGTATTTGTTCAACAGACACAGGTGGGTGTCGGAAAGGTCTGCTACAAATAAATCTTGTTCGTAGGGCAGAAAAGGGTTGAAATCCTTGGATGAACTAGCGGTTTTTTCCTCTTGCTTCTTCTTAGCTTTGTCTTTCCGTACCAGATTAGACAAAATCCGCACCAAGAAGCGAATACCCTCCTGTTCTACGAATTCGTATTCTGTCGCTATGGAGTGGAGTGCTTTACATTCAATAGCGTGTTCAGTTTGTGCTTTGAGTTTCGGCCACAATGTACCTGGTTCTAGTACTAGTGTTCCTTCGGTAATTGGTTGTTCTTCAATCATAGCGATCGCATTTCCTTCAGCTTCTATGGCAATCTTAAATCATTTGTCAAAAAGTAAGCATTAAGCCGTCAGCTGTCAGCTTAAAATAAACCTCGAATAGGGAGCAGGGACTTCGGAGCAGGGAGCAGGGGGAATAAAGTTGACCTATTTAGAATAATAAACGCTATTATATTATTGATTAACGTTAAAAAAAAAACTATAATCTTAAAACAAAGTAACTATTTAAAAAGCTTAAATACCATAGTTATTTTAAACAAAATGTATGAAAATTAATTTATAATAAAAAAAATCTGATCCCTTTGCTACTACTCCCTACTCCCTACTCCCTACTCCCTACTCCCTACTCCCTACTCCCTACTCCCTACTCCCTACTCCCTACTCCCTACTCCCTACTCCCTACTCCCTACTCCCTACTCCCTACTC
>NZ_JAAHIG010000397.1:0-7787 GCF_010692305.1 Moorena sp. SIO4G3
ATGTTCTAGTTTACTTGCACCAGCACTACCCAGATTGCTATGGTGCGGTAAATTACATCATTGTGGAAAAGGCAACAGCAATGATTGCTCAACAGAAGCAGCTGTTGTTGAAACTAAACCTACCTAGACTGGACAATCACCAGCACTCGTTACCTGTGCTGTGGTGTTCTTGGGAAGAAATACAAGACAATTCTGTGACTGGTTGCTGTTTCTCTAACGAATTGGTTGATGCATTACCGGTACATCAAGTTGTGCTGCAAGCAGGAGATCTCAAAGAAATCTATATCGGAACAGTTGAGCAGGATGGCGATGAAATTAAGTTTGTAGAAGTTTTAGATACCCCTTCTACACCGCAACTGAGAGAGTATTTTGATTTGGTAGGTATTAATTTGTTCTCTGGTTCCTATCCAGAGGGTTATCGCTCTGAGGTGAATCTCGCCGCACTGGATTGGATTAAAACGGTTGCGAAATGGTTAAACAAGGGCTTTGTCCTAACCATTGATTATGGCTATCCAGCCCAAAAGTATTATTTGCCAGCCCGTGATCAGGGAACACTACAGTGTTATTATCGCCACCGGCACCACAATAACCCCTATAGTTATATCGGCCAACAAGACATTACTGCTCATGTGGATTTTACTGCCCTAGAGCGACAAGGAGAGTTATGTGGTTTGGGTAAAGTAGGTTTCACCAAGCAAGGGTTGTTTCTAATGGCATTGGGATTAGGCGATCGCATAGCTGCCCTTTCTGATCCGACAGAAGAGGGAAATGGGATTGGCCGTAGGTCACGCTACGTGAAGGCAACAGCACAGGATGTGATCAAAATTATGCAGCGTCGCCAACGGTTACACCAGTTGATCGATCCAACGGGATTGGGTGGCTTTGGGGTTTTAATTCAAAGTAAGGGGTTAACGCCATCAGCAGAAGGGGTGGCTCTTAAAGGGTTGACGGTACCACCGATCAGCTCATAGGGCTGCGCCCAGGGAAATAGAAAAGAGAGGGGAGTGTGGGGAGATGGGGAGATAGGGAGATGGGGAGATAGGGAGATGGGGAGATAGGGAGATGGGGAGATAGGGAGATAGGGAGATGGGGAGATGGGGAGATTTTTATTAAGCGATGCAGCGCGGTCTTGGGGGTTTCCCCCACTCGCTATTGCATCAAGACAGGGTAATTATCCGGACATTATATCTAGCGGTTCTCATAGTAATTTTCTGATAGTAATAAGATAAACAAGATTTTTTCCCAGATCCGCTGTTCCCTACTCCCGATTCCCGATTCCCGATTCCCGATTCCCTACTCCCGATTCCCGATTCCCGATTCCCGATTCCCTACTCCCGATTCCCAATTCCCGATTCCCAATTCCCAATTCCCGATTCCCGATTCCCGATTCCCAATTCCCAATTCCCAATTCCCGATTCCCGATTCCCGATTCCCGATTCCCTAAAATCCCAAATCCTATCTATCACAAAAAATTCACACTTATTTTAGATAGTGTATTTGTTGAATCTTGGCTAGAGGCGATTCATGCACCAATCGCCTCGTTCCTTATATTTAGGCTAGTTTTCAGTCAACTAATCCCACCAAGTAATCAGATTAGAAAATTTTTTCTGGATGAATGAGCTGGTAACCTGCGTCAATTATCTTTTTATTTGACACTCGGGCATTGTAAGGTCGGGCTTTGGTAACGGAGGAATCCCAGGATACAGAGGGTAAGTTGTGCTGTTTAAATACTTTTTCAAGCAAGTCTTGATAAGTCAGTATTTGGTCATCTACTAGGTTATAAATCCCTTGCAGTTGGTGAGAACGGACAAATTCTATCGCACCAACTATGTCATCTAGATGAATCCAATTGGTGACTTCTTGACCCGAACCCTCACGAGTAGTACCTGCAAATCGACCAAATATTTTGACTAGTTCCCGCTTCGGACCATAAATTCCTCCCAGACGCAGGATACAAACCTTCAGATTAGGATTGGATGCTGATAGTAATACCTGCTCAGTTTCCGCTAGAATTTCATAATTGGGACTAAGGGGAGAAATCGGTGATGTTTCGTCTACCCAGCCTCCCTGTCGATCACCGTAGACAGCATAGCTTCCGGTGTAAATTAGCTGTCGTACCGTAGGAGCGGTTTTGAGCACAGAAACTAAGGTTTGGGCTGTGTCTAAGTAGGTTTCTTGATAGACCTTACCATTGGCAGCACCCACAGACAGAAGAATAATCTCCTGGTTTTTCACTACCGATTCTAGACCAATCGGGTCGTTTCCTTTAACCACAACCACTCGGTCAGCAATTGTTTTTAGTTCTGGGACGCGCTCAGGGGTAGTAGTGGTTACTGTAGTGGATAACCCTAACTCTTGATGCCAAAGGTGAGCAACGGCACTACCCACGTATCCACAACCAATGATTGCTACATTCATAGCTCGTATGTTTGAAAATTCGATTATTTTGACACTCTCCGCTCGCTTTGTGACGGGGATTCCTAGATCTACGACCGGCCTTAAACCTTCGTGTCCAAGTCTCTAACTCTGTCAGAAGTTTGGCAATATCTAAACCGAAATCCCGTCAAGACTAAGATTTTAGTTCAGTTCACGTGCATACCCAGCGGGCTAGTCTCGCGATAGCGTTTAGTTACTTTTTGAGAAGTGCCTTATGAAGTCCGTTGCTTCCCTGTTTCACCTGGTTCCGGCGTGCCGGAGACGAAACCTTAGAAGAGTGGAGCCTTAATCAAAAAGGTTAAAACTTTTTAATCATAGCCGACTAACTATAAAGGCTCCACTCTTCTTACGGTAACTTCTAACCCCGCCGTACCGTTTAGTTTCAAGTTGTGATCTTGCTGGGTTCACACACCAATTGTTAGTTGATGGTTGGGTTTTTAGCGATGCAGCGCGGTCTTGGGGGTTTCCCCCATGAGCGACTGCATCAAGAAAGGAGGACTTTCCCTACCCTCCGGGCATTACTACTTTAACGCCCTTGCAGTGGCGGGTCTCTCTCCCGTTTGCGCCTCGGTTTTTCAGCCTGTACCCATAATCTAAATTATACCCTAGCGCTAATGTATTGTCAACTTTTTGCCAAAATTATGTCTAGGCGACTAAAGTCTCAGCGAGCCTACATCCCGGAGACGAAACCTGTTTATTAGGGCAGCCTTAATTATAAAGTTTTAAACCTTTTATGCATAGCCGACCAACCATAAAGGCTGGCCTATTCTTACGGTAACTTCTAACCCGGTTTAAAAACGCGGGGTTTTGGCTTGTGGGAATTCCCATAAAAAATCTTACCTTCGCGTAAGCTTTACCCCTTGGGTCTTTCCTTGAAAACTCTGCCTTTTTAAAACGGGGGTGAAACCTGAGCGTGTAGGGTGATTTTAACCGCCGTTGATAGTTTTCTTGACATTTGGGTCTAATTGCGTTAAAATAATCCTGGATTACCCGAAATTTTTAACTAGAGTGGGAACGCAAAATTTAGCAAGTAACAAAAGTTAAAAAAAAATAAGTTAATCAACTGATAAAGTAATAAACCAACAAGTTTAACCTATTGGTTAAACCAATAATTTAAAAATAAATTAAAAAAACAATAAGTTATTGCCCAAATCCTTCGTCCGTAGAGTAAAGTAAAAAGTATCGCCAGAGATAGGGTACTGCGTAATCCTTGCCTAACAATTTGGTCACCTAGGTCGGCTTAGAAGCAAAAAACTAGTTAGCTATCAACAGCCGTTTTGATAAACAAGTTACAGCAGGGAATGCGGAAAACTGGGTCAATAAGACCTAAAACCCTTCGGGAGATTTGCCCTCTAGCTTGGTTGGTATAAACCTTTCAGGTTATGGCGAGTATATCAACCGATAATCCCCCGTGCGAGCAATCCCTAGCACGGGGGAATGTCAAGATAGAAAAGTTTAGCTATCAGCAAGCCCCAGGTCTATATGGCTCGCTACACTCGTTCCATTAAAATCACTATTCCCCTTGATCGTCTTCTGCCGTTACTCATTGAGGTTCTAAAATCCTGCGATTTTGAAATTCTCTACGAGAGTGATGACTATATAATGGCAAGAGAAAGTCCGGGTAATATATCCTTTACGAAGCTGGTTACAGTGGACGTATTGATTGACAAATCGAAAGCCACTGATCAACAAGTGCCCATAAATTTTGTCGTCAAAAATGAAGAGTTACCTCTACAGGTTAATAACCATTGTCGGCAAATGTTTGAGCTACTTCAGGAGGCAGTTAATAACAATCCCGATTGGCAAGTTGCGGAGGAGCTAGCTACTTAAAAATTAAGTAATCAGCAATCAGCAATCAGTAATCAGCAATCAGCGTTTGAATAGCTTTTGAAGAAAAGAGGTAAGGATTCGAATAATGCTGAGTTACCTCACAGCGCTTGTGGCCTGTGCCACCTCGAACGAGGTTTATTTTAAGCTGACGGCTGACCGCTGACGGCTGACCGCTAACGGCTGACCGCTCACTGCTGACTGCTGACTGCTAACAACCTAGCTAGTTAACAATAGTTTTAAAAACATCTTCTCCATTGTAGCTCGCTACCAGCTGCATTTTTAAAGGACCAGCTGTGTAGGCAGTTTCTTGGGCAATAGCCTTGACATTAAGGGGTTGGCCATACTTCTCCAGCTGCTCAATAAAGTTGATGAGGGTGGTCAGCCGACCATCTCCAACTTGAATATCACCCAAAATCCCAGCGCGACGGGCACGGAACTCAGAGGCTGCCAATAACTGATCGAGGCGCTTGCGAATTTGTTCATTGGTCATAGTTGAGGGATTAGTGGAGATGGTAGCAAGGATATCACCCCCCTTAAAGACAACCTGATTGAGGGCTGCATCTGCAAATACTTGTATTGCTTTTTCCCCCTCAACGTAGTTACCTGCTGAAAGAATTCGCACCACGTAGTCTCTACCATCTTGAATCTGCTGGACTAACTGATCCACTTGTGCTTGAGTAATTTGCACCAGTGGCTCTTGGGAATTACTGCTACTAGCACGGGTAATGTCTACGGCTGTCTTATTGGCTTGGCTCAACAGTTGATCAACGGCTTGATTTACCGCTGTTGGATCGACAATTCGTACTACTCCGGAAGTGAGTACCTGACCACGAATTAAAGCAACATTTCCCTGACGCAGTACTTGATAATTCTGATAGTACTGTTCTAGAATTTCTAGTTCCCGCTTTAAAAAAGCCAGTTGTTTTTCTTGTGATTGAAGTTGTTTATTACGTTCAGCAAGTTGACGCTCCTTTTGTTTAAGTTTTTGTTCAAGTTCTTTAAGTTCTTGTTCGAGTTTTTTTAGGAACGTTTCACGCTGAGCAATGACTTGATCCCGTTCGGCAATTTTCCGGTCAAATTGTTTGATAGCTTGGTCTTTGTCAGCCAGCTCCTGATCCCGCTGTTGGATCGTTTGGTCTTGTTTGAGGATAGCTTGGTCTCGCTCCAGGATAGCTTGGTCTCGCTCCAGGATAGCTTGGTCTCGCTCCAGCATTTCCTGATCCCGTTTTTTCACCAATTCTTTTAATTGAGTGATTTGGCTCTGGAGTTGGGTAATTTGTTCATTGAGTTGATTCCGCTGTTGGATTAGCAGCTGACGTTCCCCTAGGAGTGACTTAATTTCAGTACGCAGCACCCCAAGCTGAGCAGAGACATCTTTCAGTTGATTTTGAGCCTGTTGGAAATTTCGATTGGTTTCATCCAAACGCTTCTGAACCTCTATTTGCTCTGCTCTGGCGTCCTCTAACTGCTGCTCTACTCGATTTTTCTCATCCTCTAATTGGCTGACCTCCCGGCGAGCACTTCTAAGTTTTTTGAGGATATTATCAAGTTCAAAAATGCCATCCCGTAGAGACTCGCTGGTGGCAAACAAAATCCCCAAGGTCGAGGCGGAAATTAAGCCACCGGTGATAATTGTTACTACCGTGGCAGTAGTACGGGGACGTAGATTAAATAAACTCAACCGTGCTTTTCCTACTCGTGTACCCATGCGATCGCCTAAGGTAGCGAGTAACCCCCCCAACACCAAAATTGAGGCTATCAGGATATAAGCGCTGGTCATCTAAAGCCTCACGGGACAGTGGAAACTACTATTATTTATGTGGTCATTTCTGTGGTTGAGGAAACGCGAGGAGGCGATTTTAACTGCTGTCAAAGTACTACAATAATAGTTATACAAAAAAAACTTTAAGGTTGGCTGGGAGTCCCAGTGGTGGGAGATTCCACTCAAAATACAATCAATCGAAATTATTGATTGGCTACAGGCACGTAGTCTAGTTTTAGCCCCTGCCAGCAAAGGCTTTAAGGCTAGTGAATCAAACCACATACTTACAAACCACATACTTACAAACCACATACTTACAAACCACATACTTAAAGGTAACCTCAACCCCCACCACCATGAGAGAGTAGCGGGAATTGGCACTGCCTGATGGACTGCAAGCCTTTTGGTGTTATGGAAGGTTAGGTTGATGTGGTTGTTTCGAGCAATGGCTAACATTTGTTAGTTAACTCCTCCGAAGAATCTGCGCCTATCCAAGAGGGCAGAGTTTCAATACTGCATTGTTGTCTATCCAGATACAGCCTATCTCATAGCAGTACAGAATTATGTTTGTTTATGGTAAACGGAAACGATTTATCGACTTCCAACACCAGCAGTAGGGCGTGGGGATTAACCCATAGACTAACAAATTATCCCTAGTTTGTACAAAGCGTGCTCCAAACAATAGACCTGGTAGTTTTGAGTTATCAAACTAACCTTGAAATCCCTAAAATCTTTATATAATTTGTAGCAAAGATTTTTGTTTAAAATTTTTGTTTAAAGAATTATTTCCTTGGGCTGTAACGCTTATATGCTACACTCTAAAAGTCTTTGCATCAATGAAGTATACCACGCCTCACACCCTACCCGAGATAACCACACGATACCGGATACAGACCGATGATTACTCCAGATGAATGCCATACAGACGGGTAGGTGTCCCATCTGGGCATCTAAATTCCATTTGATTTTACTATAGGCTATCCACTCTCCCCTGACTCTCCAACCGATGCGTTCACCTAGCCTAACGCAGTCTCCTCCGGCCTCTTGATAAATGGACTGCTGAACACTAAGCCCAAAGTGTCCTTGGCTGTATCTTACCCAAAGCTGGTCAATGGTCAGCAGGTCAGCACAGGGAAATGTTTTGAGGGACTCTACATCTAGCCATTTTTCAGCTTCTCGACCTGCTGCTTCCAATAGTACCCTGGCTGTCTCTAGGTCGGCTTCTTTCCACTTGCCTGCTGCTAGTACATCTCGCAGTTTAGTGTAGTCTAATCCTTTTTCAGAATGCAGTTTGAGTTCAGGTTCATAGTGATGTCGTGTCATAGGTTTGCGCCATGATGATGGGAGTTGATCAGCAAAGATATAGTAAAGATCTAGTTTTGGCTTTTCTGTCAGGTGTGGGGTACACCCATCAACCATAGCATTGCCCCAAGAGTCAACTACCAGACACTGACGGCAAAGCCATACAGCAATAATCGATAAATTCTAGGTATTAGGGCGTGTCATCAAATAGGTATCAATCTAGTTTAGAATCGATAGATGTAGACAGTTGAGTCAATCGGGAGCTATGGTATGATCAAACGCCGCTATGCTTTACGTGATGACCAGTGGGAACGCATCAAAGACTTACTACCAGGGAGAAAAGAGACGGTAGGAGTCACGGCTAAAGATAATCGATTGTTTGTCGAAGCCGTATTGTACCGATATCGAGCTGGGATTCCCTGGCGGGATTTACCGGAAAGATTTGGTGATTTTCGAG
>NZ_JAAHIG010000398.1:0-7778 GCF_010692305.1 Moorena sp. SIO4G3
AAAAGGCCGGTCATAGACCGAGATTACCTAGGAGCCGTGTGAGGGGAAACCTTCACGCACGGTTCTGGAGCGGAGGTGCCCCGGATAATACCGGGCATCGACCGTAACAAATAGCAACGAGGGTCGTTCCAGCAAAAGATCTGGACGACCGCCTAGAAGCTGGGCTTGCCTTTGTGACCTGTGGACGCTTCGTAGTTCCAGGTTAGCATAGGACACCACCACCTGGCTATCGCCACGCTACGCGAACGACGTAAGTCAGGTGGTGGAAGCTTCATGCTTGATGCCATTGTCCATAATGCAAAGCAAGCCTCGTTGACACTCCCCGTCTTGAAAGAGCGGGGATTCCTAGATCAACATCAGATCTATCCAGGATTAGTGTTACGAGTTCCAGTCTCAAAGTTTTAGTTATAGCGGTTTTCAATTAGGTTTTAGGTTTTAGGTTTTAGGTTTTAGGTTTTAGGGTTTAGGGTTTAGGGTTTAGGGTTTAGGTTTTAGGGTTTAGGGTTTAGGTTTTAGGTTTTAGGGTTTAGGGTTTAGGGTTTAGGGTTTAGGGTTTAGGGTTTAGGGTTTAGGGTTTAGGGTTTAGGGTTTAGGGTTTAGGGTTTAGGGTTTAGGGTTTAGGGTTTAGGGTTTAGGGTTTAGGTTTTAGGGTTTAGGGTTTAGGGTTTAGGTTTTAGGTTTTAGGTTTTAGGTTTTAGGCAGCAAGTAAAAGGGAGCAGGTAAAAGGGAACAGTAGTAGGGTGGGCAAAGTTCTATTATCTATAATTATCAAAAGAACTAAAAGATGTTTGCCCACCAACAGGGGATCTCATTAGACTAGAAACAGCTAGAGTGATAATATAAGCATTTGTTGCCTACTCCCTTCTTGATGCAGTCGCTCATGGCGCATGGGTCTGTGTGCGGAACCTGCGTCCGCACCTGTCTTGATGCAGTCGCTCATGGTTTGGGTTCTGTGTGCGGAACTTGCTTCCGCACCTTGTAAGCCCCGTGGAAACCCCCGCGTGAAGGCGCTGCATCGCTCTCCAGCCCCGTGGAAACCCCCGCGTGAAGGCGCTGCATCCCTACTCCCTACTCCCTACTCCCTACTCCCTACTCCCTACTCCCTACTCCCTACTCCCTACTCCCTACTCCCTACTCCCTTTGCTATATAAATGACAAACTACGAAATCGAAACCCAAGAATGGTGGGTAGAACGTTGGAATGATTTACTCAATTCCTATCGCTTCAAAAAGCGTTTGGAACGGGGACGTATCTATGCCAAAGAAGGCAACATTCTCAGTATTGACTTTCTAGGACCACAAGTAGTGGCCAAAGTTCAAGGAACTGCTCCGGAGCCCTATGAATTAACAATTTCCATCGAACCCTTTACCGATGAAGACTGGAATTATGTGGTGCAAACCCTGGCAAGTAAAGCAATTTACTCAGCTCAGTTATTAGCAGGAGAAATGCCCCATAATATCGAAGAAGTATTTACTTCCAATGGTTTAAGTTTATTTCCCTTCACCCTCTCCGACGTTCGTTCCCGATGCAATTGCCCCGATCCCAAAAATCCTTGTAAGCATATCGCAGCAGTATACTATGAATTAGGCGATCGCTTCAGCGAAGACCCCTTTGTTTTGTTCCAGTTGCGGGGAAGCACCAAAGAACAAATCCTTGATGCCTTGCGTAAATTACGGAGTGGTCAAACAGAGGAAACTTCCGCCACAGAGCAGCCATCCTCAATCCCAAATCTCACGTCTGCTGATCAAAACCCTGATCAAAACAGGGAAGAGGGGGAATCAGCAATCGGCGATCCTGAAACCTCAGTCAATATTCAGCAATTTTGGCAATACGATCAGCCCCTCGATTCTTCCCTGGTGGTAATTGCACCACCAACAGATAGTGGAACCGTCCTCGATGTCTTAGGAACCATTCCTCTAGGAGCAGCTGACCCTCGTGTCATGCAGTATCTCAAAGGAATTTATCAGATAGTCAGCCAGCAAGCTGTAATTTCAGCATTAAATCGAGATAGTTAATGCTAACAAGACTTCTGAGCAACACCCTTATACATATAGCCCATAATCTTAGGAAATTTTGGTTCATAAAACTCTTCTAACGTCAGAATCTGGAAATGGTTTTCAACCAGCTGCTTGATATTACGATTAAGATGACAGCCATCCGCGATAATCTTTTGTACAGGGGTCAAGCGATTTTGCCAAACCTGAACCTTAGACTCATCACTTATTCCATGCTCAATAAAAAAGAACTTTCCCCCTGGTTTTAGGACCCGATAAATTTCCTGTATAGCCTGATTTACTTTAGTAATACTGCACAAAGTCCAGGTGCTAACTACACTATCGAAGCTATGGTCAGCCATCGGTAAACTTTCGCCATTTAGTACCCGAAAATCAACAGTAATTTCCGAGTCATGAATACGTTTTTTAGCTAATGATTCCATCCCCTGATTAACATCAATAGTTGTAAGTTTTTGCAGGTGCTTGGGGTAATAACTTAAATTTAATCCTGTGCCAAAGCCAATTTCAAATACTTGCCCAGACACCTCAGATAAAACCTCTTGACGATACTTGGTTAATACCGGATCAGACATAATCCAGTCCAGAAATCGGGGAAAAATTAATTCTGAATATAAACTCATGATCCAATTACCTTGGGATAACCTTGAATTGGCACTCATTATCAATTATATATACAGCGGTTTGCAATTGGGTGAGGTACCAATTCTTAGGTTTTAGGGAGTAGGGAGTAGGAAGTAGGGAGCAGACAATAGGCATGCTAGGAATAGATAAAAAATTCTCTGTACCTCATAGCTATGATAAACGCTATATAAATTATAGTATTAAAGATAAATATGAGCGTGCAGGCTACCGGGTGAAGTATGACAAGTATATTTGATTGGATTAATCAATTCCAAAATGCTTGGGGTGACAACTTCCAGGCGGTGGGTGATTTGGTTCTTTACGCCTGGATTATAAGTTTTGTCAATTTAGTCTTATGCGGGGGAGCACTGAACGAAAAGTTTGGTATCCAACCCCGCACCTGGCTTGGGCTAGTTGGTATTTTGTTTTCACCCTTCTTGCACAAAGACTGGAAACACTTGATCGGAAACACTATTCCGTTCGCGCTCCTTGGCTGTTGGGTGTTGTTACGAGGAACGGATGATTTCTGGGTCGTGACCTTGGTGATAGTCTTGGTTGGTGGTTTGGCTGAATGGCTACTTGGTTCACCTAACACGGTCTCTTATGGCGCAAGCGGTCTAGTTTTTGGGTATGTAGCTTTTCTGATCGGACAGGGGTATTTAGAAGGTAACTCTCTGTTAGTCATAGGTTCTATCGCTATCGGTGGTGTCTATGGTTTTACACTCAGAGGTTTATTGCCTGGTGAAACAGGGATCTCCTGGCAAGGACATTTATTTGGCTTCCTAGCAGGTATGCTTGCAGCCAGCAATATGGATACGTTTCGGAATCTGTTTCTGTAAGCAAAGATGGGGCTAAAGCTTAAACCACTGTGGTCAGCTTACCCTTAATTGGGTGAATGGGTAGGGAGTCAGAGCAACTCTGGCTGGCAAACGGTGGGTACCACGAAAATCACCATCACTTCAGCTTGATTCTAGTGGGCTCCACCGGTCTCGGGATCTCGACCTCATGAATTTAGCCAGTTTTGAGCCTTATACCAAGTTGCGGTCAAAGGTATAACTTTCTCTTCCCCCAATCTCCCCATCTCCCCATTTCCCTCGGTGCGCTTTCCTTGTCTTGATGCAAAGCGCGAGTGGGGGAAACCACGCCAGTTGCTCATGGGGGAGACCACGGCAGTGCGGTCATGGGGGGAACCCCCAAGACCGCACTGGCTCCCCAAGACCGCACTGGCTCCCCAAGACCGCGCTGCATCGCTAGGCGAATTAAATTCGCCACGGGTCGCACCGCTCCCTATCCAACCAATCTACTATCTTTGAATGCAACTCGGTATTACTGCTCAAATGGCCTGGCTCCTGGCTGGCCGTAAGTCCGGTAAAAAAAATCCCCGCTAGCGGCCAGACTAGCGGGGTGTGCTTTTCTCTTTGTGTTCTCAATTATTATTATTGGCCAATTAAGTATGATTTGGTGTTGGTCTAATGTCAATTTTTGGTGTTATTTCATATAAATTTTTATAAACTTGCTTGTTTTGGTCGATCTAGTCAATCTGAGCTAATGGTGATCTAAGCGCAAAAAACTCCACTAGCCTGATACTAGTGGAGGCAGGGTGTGTTATTCGTCAACTTCATCGTAGATATCCGATGTTTGTGATCTGGTTTGCTTAATGTATGGTTTTGTGTTTGATTTAGTTGTTGCTCAGCAGAATCTGGAGTATAGTTTTTATTCATATTATTATACCATAGCATGAAAATATTGTGGCTGTCAAGGGCAAAAAATCGGGAAGATCAGTAAGTTATAGTAATAGTTGCCTAAACTTGACTATAATTCCCTATGAGACAAATAGCCTTTTGTGCAGCACTTTCTGGTGAGGGATAACAGAAAAGCCAACTTGAAAGACTTGAGGTATGTGAGGGACAAAAAAATACCGAAAAGTCCAGAAGTATCGAGCCATTAAAACCTTGACAACTTATGAAATCATGACTCCTGGATAACGTTGGTTATGTGGAAATTAGGTTATTTAGACTGTTAAACACCACGATTATATCGTTATTCCCCATTACGGATTACCCTCTTAGCCGTAGCAAAAACCGTAACTAATGGAACCGAATTATCCTGTAATGGTCATATTAGAACAGGGTATTAGCAACGGAGACGATCAAATGAACCATCAAATACTTAGTCGTATAGCCACTGTTATGGCAGTCAGCATCCTGCTTACAGGTATATTGGGGTGTGTGTCGGAAAAAACCAATGCCCTTGACCCTCTGCCTAACTCCGAACCAAGGAAAGAATCAATGTCAGCTGACCAAAAACCAACTTTAGCAGTAGATACCAATCTTGTAGACGCTAATACTAAATTTGGCTTCAAGCTATTCTCAGAAATTCTCAAGCAGGACACTAACAAGAATGTTTTTGTCTCTCCCACCAGCATCGCCATTGCCCTAGACATGGCTTACAACGGTGCCAGCGGCGAGACTCAAGAGGCTATGGCAAAAGTCCTAGAATTAGAGGGATTGAGTCTAGATCAACTCAACCAGGGGAATAACGCCTTAAAAGCTAGCTTGGAAAATGCTGACCCTGATGTCCAGCTGTCCATTGCCAACTCCCTGTGGGCTAACCAAGGCATTGACATCAACCCCAAATTTATTAAAAACAACCAGAAATTCTACGAAGCAGAGGTTACAGAACTTGATTTTAGTAGTGCCAAGGCTGCAAAAGAAATTAACCGTTGGGTCAAAAATAACACAAACGGCAAAATCAAAACGATTGTCGATCGCACTCAAGCGGATGACTTACTATTCTTAATCAATGCCATCTATTTCAAAGGCAGCTGGACAAGAGAATTCGATAAGAGTCAAACGTCTGATCAAGCTTTTTATCTCTCTGATTTAAGCCAAAAGCAACACCCGATGATGTATCAGTATGGGAAGTATAAGTACTATGAAAATGATGCCTTTCAAGCTGTAAGTATTCCCTACGGGAAAGAACGGCTGAGTTTGTATGTTTTCTTACCCCGTGAAGGGAGCAGCTTGGCAGAATTTAAACAACAACTCACAGCGGAAAACTGGCTACAATGGATGAAAGAGTTTAGGTCTCGAGATGGGTCAATTCGGCTACCGCGCTTTAAATTTGAATACGATATTAAACTCAACGATTCCCTAAAAGCGTTGGGGATGGATGTGGCGTTTACCGATAACGCTGATTTTTCTAATCTGACCTCTCAATCAGCAGCGATTAGTCAAGTCAAGCACAAAACCTTTGTAGAAGTAAATGAAGAAGGCACAGAAGCAGCCGCTGCTACTTCTATCGGTGTTGTTCCCACTTCCATTAGTATAGATCAACCATTCAATCTAGTGGTTAACCGTCCTTTTTTCTGTACTGTTCGGGACAATAAAACTGGAGCAATTTTGTTCATGGGTTCGATTGTGGAACCGTAAGATATTAGCTATTGGTTTAGTTTGAAGGTTGTTCTCCCTTGGTGTCCAGTGTAGGGTAGGTTAAAGCTGAAAAGCACCGATCTAGTAGCGTGGCCATTCCCGTAGCGTGGCCCAAAGGCCTTGGCCTTTGGCTGATAGCTGTTGGCGTAGTCTGCGCTTCGCCCATATGTTTACGGAAAGTTGTAAGTCACCGATTACCCATTACCCATTACCGATTACCCATTACCAGAATGAGTCTGCCTAACTGGATTACCTTTTCCCGCTTACTGGGGTTGCCCTTTATCTTATACTTCCTGAATCACCCAACTGACCAAAGCCGCTGGATTAGTTTAGGGATCTTTGTCCTTGCGGCTGGAACGGATTGGTTAGATGGTTATCTAGCTCGTAAACTGAACCAAATTACTGATTTAGGAAAATTCCTTGACCCGTTAGTGGATAAATTTTTGGTACTAGCGCCCCTACTAGCATTAATTGAGCTAGGTCAGGTACCCGCTTGGGGAGTTTGTTTGATTTTGGCACGGGAGTTAACGATCGCAGGTTGGCGAGTTAACCCCAAGTTATCCGGTAGCGCTAGCATACAGGGAGCCAATATCTGGGGTAAACTCAAAACCGTCAGCCAAATTAGTGCGATCGCACTTTTAATTGCACCAACTCCCGACACCTGGATCATCCCATCCCTAGTCCTTTTCTGGCTATCGGTGGTCCTAACCTTAATCTCTGGCTTAGTTTACCTGTTACGGAACTCCCAAAGCTGAAAGCCCTGTGTTTTTAAACCGGGGATGAAAGCTCAGAGCGACTTTAGTCGCCGTGAAAAAAAATTGACTAAGACTTGACACTTTTATACTAGTTTTATAATATAAAACTTGAATCTAAAGAGGTCGATATTCGGTGATTATTCTAGAGTTTAAAGCCAAAGGTAAAGAGCCCCAATATTCAGCGATAGATGAAGCTATCCGGACAGTTAAGTTTATCCGAAATAGCTGCATCCGTCTATGGTTAGACAATAAAGGGACAGGGAAAAGTGACCTTAGCCGGTACTCCAAAATACTGGCCAAAGAATTCCCCTTTGCTAATGAATTAAATTCTACCGCCCGTCAGGCTGCGTCTGAGCGGGCATGGTCATCGATTGTTCGCTTCTACGATAACTGTAAGAAAAAAGTCCAAGGCAAAAAAGGTTTTCCTAAATTCCAAAAACGTGCTCATTCTGTCGAATATAAGAAATCAGGCTGGAAGTTATCCCCTGATAAAAAGTCGATAACATTCACTGACAAAAAGGGAATTGGAAAACTTAAACTCAATGGTACCTGGGACTTGTGGCGCTTCGACAAGAATAAAATTAACCGGGTTCGGATAGTCAAACGAGCTGATGGATACTACATTCAATTTTGCGTTGCAGTTAACGTAAAAGAGGAAGTAGAGCACACAGGTGAAATGGTTGGCCTGGATGTAGGACTTAAAGAGTTCTATAAGGATTCTAATGGCCATTCCGAACCCAATCCCCGATTCTACAGGAAAGGGGAGAAGCGCTTAAAATTTTATCAACGCCGAGTTTCTCGGAAAAAGAAAGGCTCATCCAATCGTAGAGTGCGGCTTGTTCTGAGTAGGAGCCTCCTGAGAAAGGAGGGGTATAACTCAGGGAATCGCGGGGTTAAAATCCCAAAAATTCTAACTGTCTGTTGGATGGTGGTGAAAACCCACCCCATTAAGAGAT
>NZ_JAAHIG010000399.1:0-7743 GCF_010692305.1 Moorena sp. SIO4G3
TATCAATCAATACAGGGAATCAATGTCAAAGAATAATGTACCTCATAACTGCGATAAACGCTAGATTAACACTTGATAAAATCTGCCTATCACATAGCTATTCAAATAACCTAGATTTCAGAGAGCTTAATCTGGTCACCTATCGCTACTTATACAACAACAGATTCAAAAAAGGCTTAAAACCTATACGGTAAAATAGTTTTAGGTCGAATCAGTATAAATCCAGGGATACTTGTGCTTCCAGCACTTTTTAGGTCATCGACCTCTTTACCTTACCTGAACCGCTTTTCAGCACCTTTTTGAGCTAGAGAATTTCAAAGTCCCACTATGAGCTTTTAGGAGCTGTTCTGAACCCGTATGAGTTAGGTTAAAATTTTGCTTCCCATTCAGGCTCAAGAGCTTGTTTGGTTAGTGCCTGCAATGATCGGTCGTACATGGTAGGTATACCTAATGGGCGTTTTTATGACCGGCCAGGTTTAGGAATCCATACCCGACGGGTGGGTTTTGCCCTTTTGGACACTTTGATTTGATATTAAGCACCTACACAGAATTATTAGAATGAAATAGCCCTGGGATATTAGGGGAATCAGAAAAGGGGGGTAAAGCTTTTTTCCTGATCATCCTGTTAACATTTTGTTTGTTGCGATTCAGCTCATTGCGCCACTCGACTATAACGAGGATTTAACCTATCTTTATTGTGTACCCATGAGTCCTTGCCTGTTACTAAAACTACATCGGGCTACTAGTTCTAAATTGTCCAAACCCGCTTTACCCATAGGTTTGTTAATTCCTCTGAATAGGGGTAAGGCTGTGACTCCGATTCCACAAGGGCTGAACTTTCACCTAGCATGGTTATCAAGTTGTCTAGATTTTGTTAAAATCTAGCGGCTAATCTCCCAAACCTTTTTTTTTGTAAGCTGTGGTTCCTAGCCAACGAATTGTACTACCAATCTCGTCTTGGGAGGATCCTAGTTAGAACGAAACTCAAGCGATATACCTATTATTAAATAATATTAAATAATAGGCATATTGGTAAGCAGTTGTTGCCACCAAGATTTTATTCGCTTAAGCATTCAGGGGTCAACTTATTTTATTCAAAAGCACCTCAAGTAGACTGGCACAGGCTTTGGCCTTTGGCCACGCTGTGCGAACGACGCTGTGACCTAAACCATAAGCTGATCGGTGATGGCTGAAGCTTACGTATTCGCAAACAGCATTCATGGTATTAGAAGACTTTAGAGTTTGTCAACCCTCTCCCAAAATTAACAGCACCTGGGCTGGTTGACTGACAAAAATAATTAACTAATTAATCACTTACGGGAGCAGGTTAATTTTTTAGAACAAATGAACTCCTTGACAAAATGACAAAAATCCGGGTTTGCTGAATCAAGGAATGAATGGGCGATCATCTGGTGCATGTTAAAGCCCCCGTTGGTCCCACAATTCTGGGGGACTTTGAGAGTTTTGTCATCCCCCCGGTGCGCTTTCCGTAGGCGAATTTAATTCGCTATAGGTGCGCGCCTCAAAATTCGGCACAACCATACCCAAAATCAGCAACGCCCAATCTTGAAACGAGTTATAAACGCAGTACTCGTCAAAAAGTCAAACGAGCCAGTATGGATCCAAGGTATATGCTTAGAGCTAATTTGTAAATTAAATATTAAGAAGCCTGAAAGCCTTGCTATGATTGTATTTTGGCATTAAGTAGTTCAAGCGTTCTAGTTTAGCGCAAGCCTTATCCTACAAGGATTACAGCGAGTTTATAAATCAGCTCTTAAGGTTTTAAAAGCTTCGATTCCCCTACAGTGTAACTTATCTGAGGCATAATTTTTCTTGCGTTTAACCTGTACTTAATTTTAAGTAAATATCCTATTATAGCATATTTTTTTTTTAAAAAAAAATATTAACTTTTTTAAAGTCATGTTGACAAAAGCTTAAAGGAAGTGAGAATAATAAATCAGAAGATCTCAGACTCAGTATATTCTGCCCAAAAGAATGGTTTTGGAAAAAAGTAGCCTAAAAGTATTGCAAGAAGCTTTGGAGGAATTGGACACTGGATTCCAAAAATTGCCAAGAAGAAGATTTGAGCCATTACCGGACCAAATTGCCTTGCGAAGAGTGCTTTTAGAAGTGGCGGAACGGATGAAGGATAACTACCCTTATCCTCACCCCCTCTATGCAGGCCAAATGCTTAAGCCTCCCCATCCAATTGCTCGCTTGGCCTACACACTGGCACTGTGGATCAATCCGAATAATCATGCTCTTGATGCTGGTCCGGCAAGTTCAATGATGGAGAAAGAAGCAGTAGGTGAAATCGCGAATATGTTTGGGTGGCAAACTTATTTAAGTCACCTCTGTAGTGGCGGAACAATGGCTAATTTGGAAGCCTTGTGGGTGGCTGGAAATCTTCAGAAAAATCGCACAATTGTTGCTTCTCAGCAAGCACACTATACTCATCAAAGAATCTGTGGAGTGTTGAGACTTCCTTTCCAAGAAGTACCTTGTGATCATAGGGCACGAATGGATGTTGATGCCCTCAAGGCTATCCTTGAAAAAGGGGAAGTTGGGACTGTTGTTGCTACTATTGGTACTACTGCAACAGGTTCAGTCGATCCTCTGCCTGAAATTCTTGAACTTCAAACTCAATATAATTTTCGTGTTCACGCTGATGCCGCTTATGGTGGGTATTTTACCCTAGCAGAAAATCTTGATGCCGAGACTAGATCAGTTTTTGACTGTCTACAACAGGTTGATTCTATTGCCCTCGATCCCCACAAGCATGGACTCCAACCCTATGGATGTGGCTGCATCCTCTTTCACGATCCATCTATTGGAACACTTTATAAGCACGATTCTCCTTACACCTACTTTAGTTCTTCAGAACTCCATCTGGGTGAAATTAGCTTAGAGTGTTCCAGACCTGGTGCATCGGCTGTTGCACTATGGGCAACCCAGCGTCTCCTTCCTTTAACCCCAGGAGGAGAGTTTGCTGCTGATTTAAGCCGTTCTCGTCAAGCAGCTCTGATGCTCTATGAAAAAGTTCAACAGGCCTCTCAATACAGGGTTACATTTGCTCCGCAATTGGATATTCTAGTTTGGTCTCCATCTGCTGAAAGTGCCAGCAAAATATCACAACTCTCCCAGGCTATCTTTAAAGAAGCAGCTGATCTTGATCTTCATCTTGCCCTGGCTGATTTACCCAAGGAACTCTTGGAAGAAGTGTGGCAAGACGTTGACTGGGATCAAGACCATGTTACCTGTTTGCGTTCCTGCTTGATGAAGCCAGAGCACGCAGATTGGATAGAGGAGATTTGGCAGATTCTTGAGCAAGCAACCCGGAAAGTTTTTGAAGTTTATGGCATTGGTATTCAAGGTTAAAGTTCAAATCAAAAATCATGACCATGAATCAAATGGATGGCATTGATCAAAAAGAGCTACGAAAGTTCGGGATTGTTGGTGGCGCTATTATATCTATTTTATTCGGTTGCTTACTGCCAATAGTACGTCATCATGAGTTATCGCGATGGCCGTGGATTATTGCTACAATCCTGTGGGTTTGGGCAATCGTTGCACCTGCAACTTTGAATATTGTTTACCGGAGCTGGATGAAAGTTGGACATATTCTGGGCTGGATCCAAACACGAATCCTTCTGAGTATTGTCTTCTATCTTATAGTTGTACCAATGGGACTCATGAGACAGGCATTTACCAAAAACTCAATGGTAAATTGCTTTGATCTGGAGTTGTCAACTTATCGCCTCGAGAGTCGAATTAGAACTAAAGAAAGTATGGAGAACCCATTTTAGACATAGAAGTAAACCTCGTATAGTTTAAAAATTGTCATTTCTATAAACTTTATTCGATAAAAAAATATGCTGGATTTTATCAAAGACTTTGGAAATTTCCTCAAAGAGCGTCAGAAGTATTGGCTTATTCCTCTAGTTTTTACCTTAGTTTCGCTCGGAGCCTTAATTGTCTTTGCTGAGTACTCAGCGATCGCTCCGTTCATTTATACTTTGTTCTAATTCTTAAAAGTAAGATGACCCAATCAAATACAAAGCCCATGTCTTGGATTGGCAATTTACTGCTCATCCTAGGGGGTATTGTTACGGCAATTTTGATACTAGAAACTTTTGCTATTACTACAGGATTCACTATCAACGATTATTTTGAGATTACCCACAAATACTTTTACGAATTTTTACAACCTAATGATAAACTTGGGTATATTCCTCAACCTAACCTGAGCAATTTTAATTATTACTGGTCATACGAGGCAAAAGATGCTGTCATTAACACAGATAATAATGGCTTCCGCAATCTCGGTAGAGATTATGCTGACTCTAACTTGTACTTTGTTGGGGACTCCTTCACTTGGGGCTGGGGTATAGATAGAGAGAAAACTTTCTATGGAATCCTGGAATCAGAGTTGAACCACCCTACTATTACTTTGGGAATACCAGGTTATGGCTTTGAACAATATCAGGTTTTGTTTAAGGAGTGGGTATCTAAGTACAAACCAAAAACTGTCATCTTATGTTTGTACGCAAATGACTTAGAAGCGGTAAAGCCTCTTGAAGAGATGAAAAAAACCTATCAAATATTAGGTGCAGCTGAATATGAGACTTTAGACTGGTATCAAAAATCATTGATATACAAGTTTATCATCAAGAAAGGGTTATTAAACTTGCTGAAAATGCTGTTTACAGCAAAAGAAGCTAGAAACGGTTTGATCCTACATAATCAAAGATACATGACCTATCAACTGGTAGGCACAAGCCGAGACTATTTAGGGTCTGCCGATCGTATTCAAGTTGAAAATGCCCTTTCTCAGATTATTGATATCACTCAAGAGAACCAAATTGATCTCCTGATATTCTGTATTCCCACAAAAGAATCGACTTATATAGAAGAATATGCTCAGTTATTTCCAAGAAGAATTGACTATATGAGAAATTATCTGAGAAATGAGGAAGTTGGTTATCAGCAACTCTGTCAGTTAGCTCAAGAGAAAAAGGTTCCCTGTGTCGATTTAACCAAAGCATTTAGGGAGAAGAGTGGCGAGGCAAAGTTGTATTTTAACCTTGATTCTCATTGGAATGTTGCAGGGCATCAGCTAGCTGCTAAGTTAATTTCAGAAACATTAGTGCGATTGCGAAAAACTGGGCTAGGGGAGAGAAATGGATAAGGAAGCAGTGGTTCAGACACATCTGCCCGGGACACAACGCCCTCCTAATTGCTTGAAAATCTTGGCTATTTTCTTGATTGTACTTGGTATCTTTTTCCGCTTTTATCACCTAGAAAATAAAATTTATTGGCATGACGAGACCTTCACATCTATGGGGATTTCTGGCCATACACTGGCTGAATTGAAACAAGAGATTGTCAATGAGCAGGTCACTTCTTTTTCTACTCTAGATCAGTACCAATATATTAATCCAGATCGAGGTATTGACAACACAGTACGTTACTTGATAGAGTCTGATCCGCATCATCCCCCGTTTTACTATGTCCTAGTTAGGCTATGGGCGCAGATTTTCGGTGATTCTCCATCGGAGGTTAGGATTTTATCTGCCATCTTTAGCCTATTAATAATTCCTGCTTTTTACTGGCTCTGTCTAGAGCTATTTGGCTCCTCCCTAGTCGGGTATGTTGGGATATCGTTGGTAGCCGTCTCCCCTTTACATATCTTATTTGCGGAAGAAGCACGTCAATACAGCCTATGGACATTGATATGCATCCTGTCAAGTGCAGCACTGCTGTGGGCGATTCGGCGAGAAACGTTCTGGAGTTGGTCTGTCTACTCTCTAATATTATGCCTGGGGTTTTATACGCACTTGTTGACTGCTTTGGTTGCGATCGCCCACGGGACTTACGTGGCGATTAAGCAAAGCTTTCGCCTCACCAAAACTGCTCTCAGCTATCTGTGTGGAACCCTAGTTGCCTCCATCCTATTTCTGCCTTGGTTGCTTGTGTTAATTGGCAATGTTGACACAGCAGTTACACAAACATCCTGGTTATCTTCTAAATTTGATAACCCATTCTCTCTAATCCTTTCATTTTTCAATCGTACCCGGGCAGTTTTCTTTGATGTTAATTTGGCTAATGACACCCCTTGGATTGACTTTGGAACCGTTGACAGCCCTACTCTATATATAGCAGCAACAGCATTTAGTCTGTTTTTGCTAACCTATGTTGTATATTTCTTATTTCAAGAGATTTCCTCAAGAAAAGGGCTTTTGTTCATTAGCTTGCTAGGGTTCTTCTGTACCATATTATTTCTGCTGTATGACCTGATTTTCGGAGGTGTCATTTCAAGTGTTTTTCGATACCATTTGCCATTCTATGTTGGGTTGCAGCTTGTTTTTGCCTCTGTTATAACCTTGCATATTTTCTCCGATCAGCTTTGGCAACAACGGATGGGAATACTGATTGCAAGCAGTTTACTGATAGCTAGCATCATCTCTGATGTGAGTATTATGAGAAATGATAGCTGGTGGCTCAATGAACCCAGCCACACAAGTCACGAAATCTCTAAAGCTATCAATCAATTTGATAGCCCTTTACTCATAATTGACGACAATATTATTAATTTGGGAGCAGCTTTAGTGTTAAGTCATCAGCTAGACTCAAAAACTCATCTACTTTCCATGCATGAGGGGCACTCACTGGAACTACCTCTGGAATACACCAATATTTTTCTTCTTGACCTGAGCTACAGTCAGAATTTGTTTGAGCAAGCAAGGCAGGAAGGCTATTCCTTAAGACCAATTTATCCGTTAAAAAGACTATGGAAAATCAGCGCTTAAAAATCAAGCTAGACTTTTGTCAGTATTTTTATTGCTGATATAACGCAGGATGTATTTATGATCATTTATGTGTCATTGATGCTAAGATTATTAACGGCAGGGTCCCACTTTTTGACAATATGGCTCGAAAGACTTATATTTATCAAAAATTCGTCCCATTAACGAAAAATCAATCAAGATATTCATAAGTTTCAATAAAGATTCTCTCACTTTAGCAGTTAGAAGGAAAATATCAAATGTTAATTCTTGGATTAAGTGGTTGTTTCTCAGAGAATGATCGAGACTTTATTCCTAACCTACCCAACTGGTTTTATCATGATTCTGCTGCTGTCTTAATAGATAATGGAAAAGTTGTAGCAGCAGTAGAAGAAGAACGGCTCAACAGAATCAAGCATACTAATAAATTTAGTGCCAGAAGCATTCATTATTGCTTAGAGGAATATCAAGTTAAACTGTCTGATATTGATTATATTGGCTTCTATATCAATGAATATTCTATTGATCGAATGCTCAACAGTGAATATATAAAGTATCAAACTGTTCCTCTAAAATATTCACGACAACTAATAATAGAGCTTTTAGAGAAGGAGTTCGATTATAAATTTCCTCCGGAAAAATTGAGATATGTGATCCACCATCAAGCTCATGCTTATTCAACATTTTTCCATTCAGGCTTTGACCAATCACTAATTATGGTTGTTGATGGAAATGGAGAAAATGAGTCCATCACAATTATGAGTGGGCAAAATCAGCAATTAAAGACACTTAAAACCTTTCCTATAGAAGCCTCTCTTGGATTTCTTTATTTAGCTGGTGTAGAGTTACTTGGGTATTCACTATTTGATGAATACAAAGTTATGGGATTAGCTCCATACGGAGATAAGGAAAGATTTCGACCTCAGTTTCAATCCATATATAAATTGCTTCCTAATGG
>NZ_JAAHIG010000004.1:0-91106 GCF_010692305.1 Moorena sp. SIO4G3
ACTAGAAAGTGCTATAATTCCCTAATATCCCTATCTACCTATCTCCCCACCTCCCCATCTCCCTATCTCCCCACCTCCCCATCTCCCCACCTCCCTATCTCCCCACCTCCCTATCTCCCCATCTCCCTATCACCGGATTACGGAGCATCCTGCCATTCTGGGGTCAGGGTGCGGTAATCATAGTTTGCGACACCGGGATGACAAGTCACACAGGTTTTAACCCCAAAGGGTCGAGGGATTTTGACTCGGGGATGCAGGGCTGTGAAATAACGGGATTGGGTCATACGATAAGGGACTTCTTCGTCTTTGTTATGGGGACGGGAGAAATCTCGCAAGTATTGCCAGGTCAGCAATAAACTTGGACCAAGTAGTCTTGGGAGTTGGGTACCATAATGTTCGTTTGGCTCTAACAATAACCGACGCCAGGTTTCGGTAGGCAATACTTCTGGTGGCAAAGCAATGTGACAAGCGGAACAGTTTTCTAGGTAAAGGTCTTTGCCTAATTTGTAGCGTTTGGACACTGGGTCCATGGATGCGATTACTTCGGTGGGGGTGGAGGTAACTGTTTCTGGCTCAATCGTATATCCTACGGCTCGCTCCAGTCCCCATCCGATGCTAATACTCCAAAAAATTAGCAATAACAATAGAACCCAAGGTGAACGTCTACGGTTTCGCCTTGGGTTTCTTGACTTAAAAAATTTGGACATACCTCACACACAACACTCTTTAAGGGATTGGTACAGAGCGCAACAATTGCTCAACAATGGGCTGAGCACGACGCCCCCCCGACGTAATGAGACGATGGGACAGTACATAAGGTGCCAGGAACTTGATATCATCTGGAATGGCATAATCTCGACCTTCCACAAAGGCTAGTGCCTGGGTTGCCCGTTGTAAAGCAATGGTACCGCGAGGACTGACTCCTAAGGTGACATCTTCGGCGGAACGGGATGCTCTGACTAAATTGAGCATATACTCTTGTAGTGACTGTTCTACTTTGACCTGGTGACAAAGATTCCGTAATTCTAATACTTCATCGGTGGTGATACAGGGGGTGAGCTCGGAAACCATCATTCCTTCTAGATGGCGTTGCAACATCTGGAGTTCTTCTTGTTCTGTGGGATAACCTAGGGATAAGGATAATAGGAATCGATCCATTTGGGCTTCTGGCAAGGGGAAGGTACCTTGATATTCCACGGGATTTTGGGTGGCAATCACGAAAAAGGGCTGAGGTACGGGACGCGATCGCCCATCTACGGTGACCTGCTGCTCTTCCATTACTTCCAATAAGGCTGACTGGGTCCGGGGTGTGGCTCGATTAATTTCATCGGTTAGCAAGACATGGGTAAATACTGGACCTGGCAGAAATTCAAACTCACCACTGCGCTGATTCCAGATATTGGTACCTGTGATATCCGTAGGTAATAGGTCAGGGGTACATTGAATACGTTGAAATTTCCCATCTATGGAACGGGCTAGGGATTTCGCTAGCAGTGTTTTGCCCACACCAGGAACATCTTCCAGCAAGGCATGACCCCCAGCCAATAGGGCCACAATCACTAGACGAATGGCATCTGCTTTACCAACAATCACACGACCGAGATTTTCCTGGAGCTGTTGAATTCGTTGTCTCATAGAGCAGTGTTCAATTGGGTGAGGGACAAATTATTGGAGGGAGCAGGGAACAGGGAGCAGGGAGTAGGGAGCAGGGAGCAGGGAGCAGGGAGCAGGGCAAACATCCCTGTATCTCCTATAAGCTAGCAAGGGTTTTCGGAAAATGGGAATTCACAAGAATGTAGGGAGATGGGGAGATGGGGAAATGGGAAGATGGGAAGATGGGAAAGATTTTGATAGTGTTTCTCATAGTTATGAGGTCGATTCCCGATTCCCGATTCAAATGTAAAAAACCTACCCTGATCAGGTGATCCCCCCTAACCCCCCTTGATAAGGGGGGAACAAGAGCAAGATCCCTATTCCTCTTCCTCCATGGGTAGACTTATATCAAGAAAAATCAAAAACTTCCCATCAGGCATGAGCTGTTTCATGGCTTGGGAATAGTTCCTAGCATCAGAAGGGCTGCAGAACCGAGCGAAAACTAATGGTGCCCTGCCTCGCAATAGGCGAATCATGACCCACGGGTGTAAGCTGGGACGATAAGACATAATTTAGGTATCTCCTTGAAAGGGGAGCCAGAGCCAGCCTTGGGCGTGTACATCTTCGGGCTGGCTCTTACTTTTGTATCTCCATTTTTAGGATATCACAAAAAATTAATAATTATAGCATATTTTAAAAAGTTTTGTAAATTTTTGTGGGAGTAGGGTGTAGGGTGTAGGGTGTAGGGTGTAGGGTGTAGGGTGTAGTCGAGTAGGGTGCGTTAGGGGCGGGCTTGCCAGCATGTTCAACCTCGTAACCAATGTTGGGATAGTCCGCACCGTAACGCACCACCAGTCAAACTGATTTTGTGTTGGGGTTTAGCTACGGGATTAGCGATCGCATCACTACGAAAGAAGCGATCGCATCACTACGAAAGAAGCGATCGCATCACTACGAAAGAAGCGATCGCATCACTAATACAGAAGCGATCCCATCACTACGAAAGAAGCGATCGCATCACTAATACAGAAGCGATCCCATCACTAATACAGAAGCGATCGCATCACTAATACAGAAGCGATCGCATCACTAATACAGAAGCGATCGCATAAACCAAAGAAGCGATCGCATAAACCAAAGAAGCGATCGCATAAACCAAAGCGCGATCGCATAAACCAAAGAAGCGATCGCATAAACCAAAGAAGCGATCGCATCACCACTACAGAATTTTCCAGGTAGGTTGAGCAACTAGAGAATTCTAATCAAGAATCGCTTAGCCTCCCCTAAACCCCTGATCAGTGATCCCCCCTAACCCCCCTTAATAAGGGGGGAACAAGAACAAGGCAGTTACTGATCTGACTCCCGA
This sequence comes from Moorena sp. SIO4G3, assembly GCF_010692305.1. Classification (NCBI taxonomy): domain Bacteria; kingdom Bacillati; phylum Cyanobacteriota; class Cyanophyceae; order Coleofasciculales; family Coleofasciculaceae; genus Moorena; species Moorena sp. SIO4G3. Next base: position 2,960 of record NZ_JAAHIG010000004.1, read on the forward strand.
TTCCCGACTCCCGACTCCCGACTCCCGTTCCCCTCCTGGGAGGGGTTAGGGGTGGGTTCCGACTCCCGACTCCCGATTCCCGACTCCCGACTCCCGATTCCCGATTCCCTTAACTAAAAAAATCCCGAGCAGCTTCACAGTCTCTCTGAATTTGGGCTTTGAGCTGGTCTAGGGAGGTGAATTTTTGTTCGGGGCGGATAAATTTCTGGAGGCTTACGCTTAGGGTTTGGCCATATAAGTCTCCGGACCAATCGAATAGATGAACTTCTACGGTTAAACTGGTGCCCTTGACCGTGGGGCGCATACCAATATTCATGACACCAGGATGGGAAGATAAATTGGTGTTTTGGTTAGAGGATTCAGAGGTATGGGAGACTTCGACGCAGTAAACCCCGAGCTTAGGTAAATATTTGTCTGGGGGTAAGTGGAGGTTAGCGGTGGGAAATCCTATGGTTCTACCGAGTTGTTGACCTTTCTCTACTATTCCGATTAGGGTATATGGCCGTCCTAGGAATCGGTTGGCTTGGTCGATATCCCCTTCGGCTAAGGATTGGCGAATGATGGAACTACTGATCCGTTGCTCTTGACGTTTGTACAAGGATACGATGTGGACGGTAATACCGTAGGCGGAGGCGATCGCATCCAAATCCGTTGCGGTGCCAGCTCGCTTATGGCCAAAGCAAAAATCCTCTCCCACACTGACTTGCTTTGCCCGGAGTTGCTTGACTAAAATCTTTTCGACGAATTCCTGGGGACTCAGGGAAGCTAGCTCCCGGTTGAAGGGTAATAGGGCTAACTGTTGCACACCCAAGGCACTCAACTGTTGGGCTTTCTCCGTTGGTGGTGTCAGCAGCTTCCAGGCTTGACCGGAAAAGAATTCTCGGGGGTGGGGATTGAAGGTGGCTACTGTGGGATAGATTAGTTCTAGATTTGAGCCACTGGTTTCTGGGTTACTAAATTGCTCAAGATTCGATGATGCCAGGGCTTGAGCTTGAGCCGTAACTGGCTTCGGCAAAATGGGAGCAATAACTTGCTGATGCCCCAAATGGACGCCGTCAAAGTTTCCGAGGGCAACAGCGGTTGGTGTTAACGCGGTAGTTAGAGATGATGTAATCCACACGCTTAATATTTTGACATATTTCGCCCTTGGTAGGCAATGGATGAGGGCTAGGCAATAGGCAAAAGGCAATAGGCAATAGGCAATAGGCAATGGATGAGGGCTAGGCAATAGGCAATAGGCAATAGGCAATAGTTTACTATAAGAGCTTTTACTGGTTGTTATGATTTCCTAACCTTAATAGGTAGTGCTATTACTGCTCGATGAACTTATTTCAATAATTTAAATTTACCGTTAACTACTTCCACCAGGACAGGTTCACTCTCACGCTCCCCTTGGTCAGTAAACTGCAACGGTAACCCGGAGGTATCACTCGGTACAAGATTAATATTGCGGAGGCTGTTGAGAACTAGCTTTCGGTCGGCGTCCTCTACCAAAGCCTGAATAAACGCTTCAGTAGCATCGAAGCTCGTGGCAGTGCGCCAGTTAACATCTCCTCGCCATAGTTTACTAGCTGCTGTAGAAAAGTTTTTGGCATCTCGTGATTCCCTAAACCAGGGGACTGCTATAGTCAACCCTTCAACCCCTTGTTCACGCTCTTGCCAGGTTTGATTACTATATAACGTATCTCCACCGAACAACTTAAGCCTTGGCTGATCTCGGTTATTGGGGTTAAGGCTCAGGTTAGTATTGGCTTTAGCAATGTCGAGAGCTGTATCAATGTATTCCACGCTCGGGAATAACATGGCGGCTTTAACTTGAGCTTGATAGAGATTTCTGAGTTCTTCAGTTATATTCAGGTTGGGATCGTTTAGTTTAATTTCCCGAACCACCTTACCCCCTAGTTGTTCAAAGTATGTTTGAAAATCTTGTTTGAGACTCTTGCTATAGACGCTGTCAGCATCATAGAAAATTACCACCTTGTCTAAGCTACGTTTAGTTTTGACATGTTGAACCAGTTTTATCCCAAGTGCTAGATTAGAAGCAACTGTCCTAAAAAACACGTTGTTCTTTTTATCAAGACTGGTTAAATCACTACCGGCACTAGTGGGGGAAATCATCGCTAAGCCAGCTTGGTCATATATGGGGAGTGCAGCGTTACTAGCATCACTAGAGTTATGTCCAATTACCCCCAGGATAGAGTTGTCTTTAACCAAAGCCTGAGCTATTTCTTTGGCTTGGTCTCGATCATTACCATCGTTAGCGATCGCAATTTCCAGGAATCGACCATTTAATCCCCCTGAATTATTGAACTGATTTTGAGCCTGGGCTACTCCCCGCAATATTTCTTGTGCCCTGGATTTTGACTGGTCTATGGGCACCACCACAGCGATCGTGAATGGTTCCAACCCCTGTTGACGGGCTCGGGCATTGTTGTAGTAAATCAGTAATTCTGGATCATTGGGATTAGCCTGCCAAGCTTGGTAAAAAACCTTAACTGCTGCGCCATAGTTTTGGTTTTGGAATGCTTTAGTAGCAGGGTCAATGTTTTTCTTGTTTTCAATTCTAGGAAATAAGCTGTGCTCACCCCGACTAATAGTAATAGTAATACATCTAATCCCGAAGACTTTCTGGGCACCGGTTGGACAGGGAGTTGATACCTTATACAATACTACACCAACCAAGGAAATCATTGCTACTCCTGCTGCTATTTTTAGTAAGCTGAGTAAACAATTCCTTGGAATAAGGTTATCAAGATTACTGCTGAGTCTATCCTCCTTCTCTAAAGAATTTAAATAATTTTCAATGTCCAGTAGTTTCTCTTGTGCCGATAGATTATCTGGATCAATTTCCAATACTTGCTGAAACTGCTCTCTTGCTGTTGTGTATTCTTGTTGCTCGATTAAATCATTTCCATAGTTGATAAGCGATCGCACCAACCCATCTTGGTTACGAATTTGGTCAACCTTATAGGCTCTTTGGTAATAGGTAACTGCTTTCTCAAACTCTCCTAACTCTAGATAGCCTTCAGCTAGGCCAAAGATAGCACTAAAATGATTAGGGTTTAGTTCCACAACCTCTTCATATAGCCCTATAGCTTTGGTAATTTCCCCTTTTTGATAGTGGGTAGTGGCTTGTTGAAAGATAGGATTAGTTTGGTCTTGGTCTAGTTTTTCTAGTTCTAGGATTTCTTGCCGCAGTGGGTAACGTTTAATCAACCAGCGCCGGATAAATTCAATGGTTACTTTACATTTAGTATTATCTAACAAACCCCGTTCTGCTAGTTGGTCTACTGCTTTAGTTAAGGCTGTTATTTGAATAACCCCGTAGTTTTTGAGCAGACTTACAGCAAGTTTCGCCCCCCTAGCCCCCCAGCGAGGGATTGCTCGCTGGGGGGTTTTTGAGTTAAAGTCCCCCGCCCCCCTAGCCCCCCAACTTTGGGGGGTTCTTGAGTTAAAGTCCCCCAGAATTGGGGGATTTAGGGGGCTTGAAGTTAACGGCTGTAAGGGCTGGTATGAACTATTTTTATCACTATTTTTAACGGCATTATCCGCCTCAGCAAATGCAGAGAATACTACTCGTTCTGGAATAGATAATCCGGCTCTAATCCCTAGCAATCCAGCACTAGCATTTTCTAGGGCTTGGTCTACACTATTTTCTACATCTTCTGGAGTAATCTGCCACTGCTGTAGTTCCCTAGCTCTACTAAAAATAGCAAAGCATAGGACTTGGGTAAAATAGGGATGTCCAGCAGATAGGTGGTAAATAGCTTCGATAGCAGTAGTTTCGTAGGTGAGTAGTCCTGCGGCTGGTTTGGTAATCAGTTCCTGGGTAGTTTGTTGATCAAGTAAGCCAATTTCTGTGCTTGGGGCATCCTTGACTATCCCGAGTAAATTCGGTAAATCTTTGGATTCCTGTCCCACACAGAGAATCAGGTATAGATTATCCTGTTGAGCAACTAGGGATTTTAAGTAAGGAAATAAATGCTGGGATATTAGGTTATTATCTTGATGATTATCTGGCGTATTTAAGGCTTCGAATTCATCCAGCAATAACGCTAGGTTTCGGTTACCCAAGGTTTGATAGACTTGAGGCAAAAACTGGTTATAAAACAGCGATGGATCGGTGGCTAGGGCGGTAGGATCAGGTAAGATAATTTCAGGGGAGTCTAGTTCCAAGCTATCCAGGATTTCTATGGCCAGTTCTTCTAAGATATCACCTAGAGATTTGTGACTGTAGGATTCCAGATCAAAGGGAACAAAGACAAAGTGTTCTAAATCTACGGATGTAGGAATATTACGGAGTAGGGAAGACTTACCAATCCGCCGTTGACCGTACAGTATAATAACCTTAGTTTTATTCCTGAGGTTATCCTCGATAAACCGGAATAAGCTTTGCCTTCCCCAAAATAATTCCGGGTCATTTTCATCAATTGGACGACCAATGATATAGGGATTCCTAGGAACTGCTGAATTCATTTTTTTTATCCCCGAAAGAGATAGATATGAGGTTTTGTATAACTTGTTTTGTTAGGTAACTCCCTAGATGGTTGGTTTTATTAAATTTCCTCCCCAGAGTCTACCTCTAATAGTTAAGTACGGTTATATCGCCCCAGGCTTGATGATTACGGTGACTTTTCAACCCCCTCTTGGTCTTGCTCTGACAGTAATTTAAATTCACCGTTAACCACTTCCACCAGGACAGGTTCACTCTTCTCATGCTCTCCTTGGTCAGTAAATTGCAACGGTAATCCTGAGGTATCAATTGGGAAAAGATGAATATTACGCAGTCTATCAAGAACTAGCTTTCGGTCGGCGTCCTGGAACAAAGCGTTAATAAAGGCTTGAGTAGCATCAAAACTCGTAGCAGTAGACCAGCTAACATAGCCTTGCCATAGTTCGTAAGCTTCTTTAGAAAATTTTTCTGCCTGTGGTGCTTCCCTAAACCAGGGAACTACTATAGTTAACCCTTCCACTGCTTCCTTACCCTGTGTCAAGGTTTTATTTTCATATAAAGTACCTGCACCGAATAACCTTAGCCTTTGCTGATCTAGGTTAGGGTTGGCTTTAGCAATATTAATAGCTGTATTAACCGATTCCACCCTCGGAAATAACATAGCCGCCTTGACTTGATCTTGAGAGAGACTGTTATTGACTTCTTCAGTTATATTCAGGTCGGGATTGTTTAATTCAATATCCCGAACTACCTCACCCCCTAGGTATTCAAGTTCAAACTGTGTTTCAAACTTTTCTTTTAGATCATTACTATAGATACTTTTAGCATCATAGAAAATTACCACCTTGTCTAACCCAAGTTGAGTTTTGAGATGTTGAGCCAGTTTTCTTGCTGATGCTAGATTAGAAGGAACTGTCCTAAAGAACACGTTGTTCTTTTTATCAAGACTGGTTAAATAATTACTGGAGCTGGTGGAGGAAATCATGGCTAAGCCAGCTTTGTCGTATATGGGCAGTGCCGCCTTACTGGCATCACTAGAGTTATGTCCAATTACCCCCAGGATAGAGTTGTCGTTTACCAAAGCCTTAGCTATTTTTTTAGCTAAGGCTTCTTTGTTGCCATCGTTAGCGATCGCAATTTCCAGGAATCGACCATTTAATCCCCCTGAATTATTATGGAACTTATGTTGAGCCTGGGCTACCCCTCGCAATATTTCTTTTGCCGTGGGTTCTGACTGGTCTATGGGAACCACCACAGCGATAGTGAATGGTTCAAACCCCTGTTGACGAGCTCGGGCATTGTTGTAGTAAATCAGCAATTCTGGATCATTGGGAGTCGCCTCCCAAGCTTCCTTAAACAACTTAGCTGCTTCCGAATAGTTTGTGTTTTTGAATGCTGCAGTAGCAAGATCAATTGTTTCCTTGTTGTCAATTCTAGGAAATAAGCTGTGCTCACCCCGACTAATAGGAGTAGCGATACATCTAATCCCGAAGACTTTCTGGGCACCGGTTGGACAGGGAGTTAATACCTTATAAAATCCCACACCAACTAGAGTAATTATGGCTAGAGCTGCTGCTAGTTTGCCAATGCCTAACCTAGTAGGATTGGGAGTGCTATGAATGGGAGTGATAGGTGGATTACTAAGAGCTTCAATCTGGTCTAGTCTCTGCTGTGCTAATTGATCCTCAGGGTCAATGTCCAGCATTTGCTTAAAACACGTCTGGGCTGTTGTGAATTCTTTTTGCTCGATCAACTGATCTCCATAACTTAGTAGCGATCGCAACAACCCTTCTTGGCTTGGTACTGGCTTAACTTTATAGGCTCTTGTATAGAGTTCTACAGCTTTGCTGTAATCGTTTACCTGGAGATATCCCTGAGCTAGAGCCAACAGAGCGGTGAAATGATTGGAATTAAGTTTCAAAACCTCTTCATAGAGCCCTAATGCTTGGTCAATTTTCCCCTGTTTATTAAGTTTAGTAGCTTCTTGATAGATCGGATTAGTTTGGTCTTGGTTTAGTTTCTCCAGTGCTAGTATCTCTTGCCGTAGTGGGTGATACTGAAGCAACCAGTGGCGGACTAATGGCACCTTTACTCTACGTTCTGTGTCATCGACGAAACCGTACTCTTTAAGTCGTTTGGCTGCTTGATCAACGCACTTGGTCTCGACACCATACCCCTCTAGGAAAGATAATGGGTGTTCTGGCACCGGCTCGTGGTTTGAGATAGCTATTTCTTGAGCTTTTGCCACTGCTGAAAATACTACTTGCTCTGGGATCGGTAAGCCATCCCACAACCATGCCAACCCCCCTTGAGCCCTCTCAATGGCCTGGTTGACTATGGCTTCTACATCTGGGGTAGAAATCCTCCAGTTCTGATTCTCCTTAGCCTTCGAGAACAAAGTAGAGCATAGGACTTGGGTAAAATAGGGATGCCCTGCTGATAGGTGGTAAATAGCTTTGATAGCTTTCGCTTCATAGCTCAGCACATCCTGAGCTGGTCTTTTAATTAACCGTTTAGCACTGACCTCATCCAGAAAACCAATTTCTTGGTAGGGTGAACGCCCAAACACCTTGAGTAGAGTGGGCAGATCATCGAGATTCCGTCCCACTACTGCAATCGTAAATAATTCATCGTGCTGTTTAATGAGGTTAGCTAAATAGGGAAAAAAGTGTTGCTTGGCTGACGGAGGATTATGGTCAGGTATAGCATCAAATTCATCCAGCAATAAAACCAGATTTTTACCCTTTAATACCTGATACACCTTGGGTAAAAAATGATTAGAGAAGATAGCTGGATTATTTGCCAAATTGTCTTCTGATGGCGAAGTAATATCAGCTATATCTAGAAAAAATTCATCAACTAAGTTATCACAAATCTCTTGAGCCAAGTCATAGAGAATAAGACTCAATGGTGAGTTAATGTGGCTGTGCAAATCAAAGTTAACAAAGAAAAATTGATTGTTAGCAACTTTGTTGGGAATTTGGGTCAATATCGATGACTTGCCAATCCGTCGTTGACCATGGAGTAAGATTACCTTTTCTCTGTTATTCAGGTTGTCTTCAATAAAGCGAAACAGACTCTCTCGTCCGAAAAATTTTTCGGGATTATCAATTAGACTTCCAATAATATAAGGATTAGGATGATTACGGCAGTTATTAACCATTCGCAGACTATTTATGATTTGTTTAAGGTTTCTCCAAAACACTCAAGGTTGCTGCCATTTGAAGTCAGGAAAATGCAGCTAACACCTTACTCACCCATTCCACAGCAGTCTTGACTTTGTCTTGATGTTGCGATATCCACTTAATTGCTTCAGTGACTTGATCAGCTTGACTATGGCTGAGTAGATTGAGAAAGACTTTTTGCCTATCTTTTAGTAATTGATGATTAGTCTGCCAAAGTTCCTGAATCACCCACCGCTCCATAATCGATGAGGTAAATAATAAGTCTTGATGGCTGATCATAATTCCTTGTTGGTTTTGCTTAGTAATCACCCCTCGTTCTACAAGGTTAGTTAACTCTCGCTGGTGTTGGCTAAAGATGACCTCAATGCCCTTCAAGTCAAAGTGCTTGTTACGATGGAGACGACCGTCTAATTTGAACAAGGCCATCAACATCAATAGAGCTTGCTCAACTTGGCTGCACCGTTTCCAAATTGTTTCAAAAATTGGTCTGGTAATACCTTCAAAGTCCCGAGCAAAGGCTTGGGCATCAGGGACGTTGCCAGTTTTTAGCTCTCGATAAAGCAAAGAACCAGCAATCTGGAGCAGAGCGGGATGTCCACCAGCAATCTCTCGGATCAGTTCCCGTAAGGTTGGGGTCATTGGCATACCAGCCATTAAGTGATCAATGTCAGGCTCAGTAAATGGCTTGAGGGATTGGAACAGATAATGGTTGTACCAGGGAGAACTATTAGGATTGAGGTCAGGACCAAGTTCATTGAGAGGTCGGAGCGAGGCCACAATCATTGATAAATATCGTCTTTCCCGAGAGTGATAGGCAATACTGCGACACTCGGTGACAAAAGTTTCCATGTCAGCATGGTTATAGTGCTGGTTTTCCCGCAATGCCCAATCATAGTCATCCACTAGCAACAGCAAGAATTTGTGGCGTTGTCCAAGCTTCCGCAATACTTGGCGCATTCCTCTGGTAGTTGCTTTTCCCTGGTTCAGCAATATTTCGATCTCTTCCTGAAGCTCTGGCTCACCGTCTAATTCTTCTTGGAGCAGATTAAACACTTCTTGCCAAAACCCGTAAGCTGTAAAGGGTTGGATACTCTCGCAACTCAGGAGCACGATCACAGCTTGGGATGCTTCCTGTTCATAGTGTTGCCAAACTTGGGGGGAAGCCAGGAATTCCAGGAAAGAGGTCTTCCCCATGGCTGGCCCTCCCCAAAGGGCTAAGTTACTGCGGTTATAGATTTGATCAAAGGCAGCCATAATTTCTGATCGTCGTCCCACAAAACGCTCTGGGGAAACTGGCTGACCGTAGGTAAAAGGATTTTGCATCATCTTGGCTTCCATATTCAATTTTCACTTTGCATTAATACGACTTACGAAATTTAGTTGGTTTTGCCCCCTAAATCCCTCGCTTGAGGGATTTAGGGGGCAATGGGTAAGTCCTGATTGATTAATCAAAGAATTATTTCGGGCTTCAATGCTCCCCTGTTTTGGTTCACACTATTCACAAAATGCACCCATTGATTACCTGAGATCGAGATCTTGTGAACGTTTAGTGAAAAACTTGTGAACCCTCTAGGTCTTGATGACATTTGTAGGTAAAATCTTGGAAAATTTATCAAATTACTATAACACTACAGTGATAGATTTCCTTATTTTGTGACACTAATCTTAATGGTTTTGTGACTAAAATCACGGTAACAGTTAGGTCTTATAAGGTAATAATTCAGCTATCAGCTGTTTAGGAATCAAGGGTTTTGGTAGGTTACTCCTATTATTAGTTTGGGAAATATTATACACAATAAATCGAATTTTGGTAGTACCCATAAGGGTACTTGTGTAATTGTGTTTTTCTGATATGAACACAGGGATGAGTTGGGTTAGTTTGGCAAGTGTGCGGTTGAGCCTCTGAACCTCGTGAGGTAGGGAACAGGGAATAGGGAACAGGGAACAGTAATTAGATTTGATTCTTGAATAAACTTAAATAATAGTTATTGATTACGTTGTGACAGCAAATTTTGTGCAATAGCGATAAAAATTTGGAACATTGAGTTAAAGTCCCCCGAGCGAGCAATCCCTCGCTCGGGGGATTTAGGGGGCTTGCAGCTAAAGGTAGTCAGGTCAATTGATCTGAAAACGGCTGTAAGTTTTTTTGTACTGGTGCCAGATCTCAGCAAAATGCGATCGCACTAGACCCGAAGAGGTGGAACATCAGGGCAAGCCCTTGGGTGGTGCGTTACGGGGCGGGCTGTCCTAACACTGACTATGAGGTGGAACATGAGGGGAAGCCCTTGGGTGGTGCGTTACGGGGCGGGCTGTGCAAACACTGAGTACGAGGTGGAACATGAGGGGAAGCCCGCCCCTAACGCACCCTACGCCACTTGGTATGCTAGTACAGAGTTGATTATAGTAGTTCCCGATTCCCGACTCCCGACTCCCGACTCCCGACTCCCTATTCCCTGTTCCCTGTTCCCTTTATTATATGACCTCTGCTAAATCTCTTGTGCTTCTCTGGTATCGTTGTCTAGGAATTTTCCTGGCTTTGAGTTTTGCGATCGCACTGCCTGGCTGTAGCATCAGCCAATTTGAAACCAAGGCAGCTGACGTTCCCCGCATAGTCCAGAGTATTCTCAGTGACATCAATACCTTTAACTATGCCCTCAACCAAAGTGCTACCAGTATTTTTGGTCTTACCTTTCAGGGTTTAATAGACACTGATGGGATCACCGGGGAAATAATCCCCGCTTTAGCGGAATCCTGGCAGATTTCCGACGATAAACTTAAAATCCTATTTACCTTGAGGAAGGGGCTAAAGTGGTCAGATGGTCAGCCCCTAACCACTGATGATGTGGTCTTTACCTACAATGACATCTACCTCAACCCAGAAATTCCCACTGATTCTAGAGATATCCTCCGGGTTGGCAAGAGTCGAGCCTTACCAAAGGTCAAGAAGATAGACCAACGTCGGGTGGAATTTTCTGTCCCCGAACCCTTTGCGCCCTTTCTCCGCAATACTGCCTTACCGATCTTACCGGCTCATGTGCTGCAAGAATCGGTGAAAACCAAAGATTCACAAGGGAATCCTAAGTTTTTGACCATGTGGGGGGTAGATACGGATCCAGAAGATATTATTGTCAACGGTCCTTACAAACTCAAACTCTACCGCACCAGTCAGCGGGTGGTTTACGAGCGTAATCCCTACTACTGGAAAAAGGATGAACAGGGAAACCAGCAACCTTATATTGAGCGGGCGATCTGGGAAATTGTAGAATCAACCGATTCATCCTTCATTCAGTTTCGCTCCGGCGGATTAGATGCTCTGGGTGTATCCCCTGAATACTATTCCCTGCTCAAGCAAGAGGAAAAAAAGGGTAACTTTACCATCCACATCGGTGGTCCTACCCTCAGTTCCAGTTTTATCTCCTTCAATCTCAACACCGGTAGCCGGGATGGACAGCCTTTAGTAGATCCGATTAAGTCCCGTTGGTTTAATACTCTCGAATTTAGACAAGCCGTTGCCTATGGCATAGACCGGCAAACCATGCTGAATAATTTGTATCGGGGGTTAGGTGCGCCGCAATATTCTAATTTACCTGTGCAAAGCCCCTATTATCTCTCACCAGAAGAAGGGTTACCCGTGTATGACTATAATCCCGAAAAAGCCAAAAAATTACTATTAAAGGCGGGCTTTAACTACAATGACGAAGGCGAGCTCCTCGATAGCCAAGGAAATCGAGTCCGTTTCACCTTAATGACTAATGCTGGGAATAAGCTGCGAGAAGCCATGGGAGCACAGATTAAGCAAGACCTCAGTAAAATTGGCATTCAAGTGGATTTTACTCCCATTGCCTTCAATACCCTGGTAGACAAACTCAGCAATAGCTTAGATTGGGAATGCCATCTCCTTGGTTTTAGTGGCGGTGGCTTTGAACCCAATAATAGTTCTAATATCTGGTCTGTGGATGGGGGATTGCACAGCTTTAATCAAAAACCCTTCCCTGGTCAATCCCCCATTCAAGGTCGTAAAGTAGCGGATTGGGAGCAAAAAATAAGTGACCTTTATATCCAAGGCGCTCAAGAATTAGATGAAAACAATCGCAAAAAGATTTATCAAGAAGCCCAACGGATTAATTTAGAAAACTTGCCTTATATTTATCTGATTAATCCTCTCTCCATGACCGCAGTTCGTAATTCCATAGAAGGCATTGAATATTCAGCTCTAGGAGGCGCATTCTGGAATATTGATGAACTGAAAATTTCAGAATGAATGGGGAGATAGGGAGCAGGGAGCAGGGAGCAGGGAATAGGGAATAGGGAACAGGGAATAGGGAATAGGGAACAACAGTAAATAAATACGAGGAGTTTTTGATGTTATGATCAATTTCATTGGGAATAGGGAGCAGGGAGCAGGGAGCAGGGAACAGGGAATAGGGAACAGGGAATAGGGAACAGGGAATAGTAGGAAATAAATACGAGGAGTTTTTGATGTTATGATCAATAAGGATTGGCCTTCATGATATATTTAGAAATACTATATAGCTTTTATGGCATGTATAAGGTAAAATTATAAACCTCACTCAAAGTCCCCCTTTTTAAGGGGGATTTAGGGGGATCCATTTGTACCTCATGGTAAAGAGAATTGCTATAAATCGTAGCTCAACATTAAACCTTAAATTTAAAATATTAAACCATTAAAACTTCTTACCGATTACCGATTACCGATTCCCGATTCCCTACTCCCTACTCCCTACTCCCTACTCCCTACTCCCTACTCCCTACTCCCTACTCCCTATTCCCTGTTCCCTGTTCCCTGTTCCCTTAAAAAAGAAAATGACTCAACCCGAAGCATTAAAATCTCTACTGGAAGCAGTTGCGGCTGGTGACCTTAGCCCAACTGTTGCTCTAGATAAACTGAAGGATTTTACCTACGAAGAAGTGGGTGATTTTGCCAAAATTGACCACCACCGCACCTTAAGAACAGGATTTCCTGAGGTAATTTGGGGAGAGGGCAAAACCCCTGACCAAATTGCTCAGATTATGGCAGTAATGCGCCAGCGGAATCCGGTAGTAATGGCCACACGGATTACACCAGAGGTGGCAACGGAGCTAGAGTCAAAAGTCCCAGAGTTACAGTATTATTCCACAGCTCGGATTTGTGCGATCGCACCATCCCACCTCGAACCTAAATATCCTGGCATCATTAGTCTAATTTCCGCTGGCACATCGGATTTACCAGTAGCTCAGGAAGCAGCCATTACTGCTGAGTTATGTGGGTTTCAGGTCAAGCGCCTTTGGGATGTGGGGGTAGCTGGTATCCACCGCTTGCTGAATAATCGACAGATGATTGCCGAGGCCGATGTATTAATTGTCGTAGCTGGGATGGAAGGAGCATTACCCAGTGTGGTAGCTGGCATGGCCGATTGTCCAGTGATTGCCGTTCCTACTAGTGTCGGCTATGGAGCCAGTTTTGGTGGTATGGCACCCCTGTTAACCATGTTGAATTCTTGCGCACCAGGGATAGGAGTAGTGAATATTGATAATGGCTTTGGTGCTGCTGTCTTAGCTGGACAAATTCTTAGGACTGGTAATAAAATCAAGTCTGCTTGAATACCCATAATTAAGGGGAGGGTGGGAAGTGTGGGGAGATGGGGAGATGGGGAGATGGGGAGATGGGGAGATTTTTATTAAGGTAGGACTTACGCAAATCCCTCAATTTAACGCTTCCTGTAGGGTGGGCAAAACCTTTACCTCAATTTAACGCTACCTGTAGGGTGGGCAAAACCTTGCACACCCCACCCATGGAGTCTGTGCGTAAGTCCTGTAAGGGTAATTATCTCTGCATCGCTACTCCCTACACCCTACACCCTACTCCCTACTCCCTGTTCCTTTTGTTAAAAAAAATTACAAAATCCCTACCCCATGAGTAAACGATAAAACTCACCCTGATAACTAATTGGAGGGAAAAGTTTGAGACCTTGATTCCTTCCACTAGTGTTTCAAAGAGGTGATTATGAAGTTCAAACTAGGTACAGCAACTCTTTGTATCAGTGGTGCAGTTTTTGCTATGAGTCTGGTCAATCCCAGCTTCGCAAAAATCCCAGACTTTCTTGGCAATGGGGCTAATAGCAACTCCGCCACAGTCCCTGAACTAGAACAGAAAAGTAGCTTTGACCAAACATCTTCACCGGACTTGGTAGCTCAAGCGGTTGCAATTAGTCTGACTGGTACCTGGCGAGCCAATGATGGTGGCACCTACTATATTCGGCAAGTAGGTAATGAACTCTGGTGGTATGGTCAAAGTTCTAATAATGGCCGAAGTTTCAGCAATGTCTTCCATGGCTACATTGGTCAGAATGAAGTTGCTGGTAATTGGGCAGATGTACCCAGGGGTCGGACTCGGGGCTCTGGCGAAATGGTAGTCAGAATAGATTCAAACCGCAGGCTAACAGCAGTTCGTAGAACCGGTGGCTTCAGTGGTAGTGTTTGGACTCGCTAGGTAAGCATTCAGCCGTCAGCTAATGCCCGTAGCGGATTAGCTGAATAATAGCTAGTTATAGGAAATAGAAAAAAGTATACTACAGATCAGATTAATTATCGGGACAGACAAATTCAGATCAGGGAACAGAAAATTTTGGAAACGTAGCACCAATTTAACTATTTCATAGTAGTCTGATTAAATACTAAAATTTTCGAGGCATGAAACCCCTAGATCCTCAGGGTTTCATGCCTTTTTGGGTTATCATAGTAATGAGCTACACAAAATTTTTTCCCGACTGCCGACTCCCGACTCCCGACTCCCGACTCCCGACTCCCGACTCCCGACTCCCGACTCCCGACTCCCGACTCCCGACTGCCGACTCCCGACTCCCGACTCCCGACTCCGATTAACCCAAGACCAAAGTACCTCACACAATTGAGAACTGCACTATACTGAAAATAGTTCGATCAGAGTTAAATCCAGTCATAAACGTTTCTCAAAATCGTTGTTGTTAACAGAGCAGGAAGTACGAGAAAAATGAACAAAAATGTACTTAAAGATACCAACCTAATCTTAATCGAAAACAACTTCTTCCCTCTCCACACTCCCCCTCATCCCTACACTGCCCACACTTCGTACATTCGACGCACTCCCCAAACCGCCCGCACTCCCCAAACTCCCCATACTCTGCCCATACTATTCCCCCTATTCCCGATTCCGTGTTCCACACTGCTTAAATAATTACTGATTGAATCACTAACTTACTTCCAATGCCAAACAATCCCTTCATTGTCGGTAAGCCAGTTCCCCCAGAGCGTTTTGTGGGACGAACCGCTTTGATTGAAACCGCTTTTGATCAAATCTCCCATCGCAGTAACCTATCAGTGTGGGGAGGTCCGGGCATTGGAAAGTCTTCCTTTCTGGAATTACTCACTTGGCCGGAAATCTGGCGAATACACCAGACCGACCCATCCCAAGCAGTGATTGTGTTATTAAATTGCCTCAGTATTCATCCCTTCACAGGGTCTGGCTTCTGGGGAAAGGTCTTAAGCTTGATTAAAACTAAACTCGACAGCAATCCTGGCCTGCAAGCAGATATCGATAGATTCCTGCAAGACGGAAAAAGCACTGCTGAAGATTTCCGAAAAGTCTTGGGTAAGCTGGGAGCACACAACAAATTCCTAGTATTGCTAGCGGATGATTATGATGCTGTTTTTCGCACTCATGAAACCTACACTGAAGCTGACATGGAAGCCTTTCTAAGTGAGTGTCGCAGCGTAGCCTATTTTGCTGAGGAAAGGCAATACCTCTCCATGATTGTCACCTCCTCTCGCCGTCTTAATGAACTTGGGCCGAGTCTCACTCCAGATAAATCCCCGTGGTACAATCACTATCTGTTTCGACAACTTAAGCCATTTACCAAGAATGAAGTAGATACTCTGCTATTTGGTATGCCGATGACACCAGCGTTGCGGGATGGTATTAAAGAGATTGCTGATGGACACCCGGTCTTGCTACAGAATGCCGGTTATCTGCTGTACCAAGAGTTACGATCTGGAGCAGACCTCGACCCTGTTACCTTTGCCCAAGAGTTTCAAAATACGACCCTACATATCTTTCAACAGATGTGGGAACTATCTAATCCCATCGAGCAAACCTTGTTAATGCTAATTGCCCTGTCTGAACTCAAGGGTCGATTGCGTAATCAGCGCTACGATATCAGTAATATTGATAACATTTTCAGTCAGCAGGAGCTAGAATTAGATGCTCTAGTGGGACAAGGAGTAATTAAACGTCAATACACGGAAGATAAGATCAATTATTCCTTTGCCTCTTCCATTATGGAGTGGTGGGTGGTCAAAAAAATCCAGAATAGCAATGAAACTGAACTAGAACAACGAAAGAAAGTATTTCTGAATGTGATGAGTTCAAAGCAAGCAGAAAAAGTAACCACAGCCATTCGTTGGTTATGGAATAATAAAGACCAAGTGCCATCTATCCTAGAATGGATTGGAAAAGTCTCAGCTGCCCTTCCAAAAGGAGCAATTGGCGGATAAACTAAGGTTGCTCTTCCGACCTTGTAGTAATAGGCGTAGGGTGCGTTAGGGAAGGGCTCGCCCTGGTTTTGCGCCTCATAGTCCCTGGTTGGGACAGCCCGTCCCGTAACGCACCACCGGCTCAAACAGCTACAGGTCTTGGCTGATAGCTGAACGCGCACGCGTGCGCGTAGCGCTTAAGCTGAATGCTTACAACGTAACTGGGAAGAAAGCCAACATGACTACTGCAAGTGTTCGGAAAAATCCTTATATGAGAAATCCTTACATTGTTGGTCGTCCCATCTCTGAACCGGAATTGTTTTTCGGTAGACGCAAAAAGTTTGACTTGATTGAGGATAACCTCCGGCAGGGCGTACAGGTAATTTTGTTCCATGGTCAAAGACGTATTGGTAAATCCACTGTACTTAAACAAATTCCCAATTTTGTTGGGCAAGATGACTTTGCGTTTGTCCAGTTTGATCTACAGGACAAAAGTCAGTTACCCCTTAGTCGTGTTCTCTACAGTTTAGCACAAGCTATTATTAAGCAACTCCAGCTAAGGTCTGATCATACTAAGTTACCAACTCTTACGGAATTAGAAACCAATCAGAATCGTTTTGCTGATAGCTTTTTACCAAAAGTATATCAAGAATTAGGGGATAAAAAGCTGGTGTTGTTGCTAGATGAGTTTGATGTGTTGAGTAGCGACAATCCTGCTTCAACAAAAGAGTCATCAGTTAACACGTTTTTCCCTTACTTACAATCTCTGCTTAAACAGGAAAAACGATTATTTATTATTCCATTTATAGGACGGCAACTGGATGATATGCCCAAGTTGCTGGGATTATTTAAAGGTGCTCCTAGCCAAAAAGTTGGCTTGCTCAGTGAACGAAGTGCCACAGAGTTAATTACTGAACCAACTAAGGGGTCTTTGACCTACGAGTCGGAGGCAATCGATGCTATCTTAGCATTAGCTTCAGGTCATCCCTATTTCACTCAAGTCCTATGTCATGCACTGTTTGCTCAAGCTAGAACTGAACAAAAGTGGCAGGTAAATCGTGATGATGTGACCAGAATTGTGGATGATGCCATTGAAATTGGTGAAGGAGGATTAACCTGGTTTCGGGATGGATTACCGATTCCTGAACGAGTGATATTTTCCGCAGTAGCAGAGGCTCAAAAAAAAGCTGAAATAAATTCTAATCAGGTTGTGCAAGACCCGTTGAGTTTACTGAAAGAGTATGGCGTTACTATCACCGAGTCTTTGAATCAAGCTAGGGAAAAACTAGTTGAATCAGGTTTCTTAGGGGTTATAGACATAACTGATCAAGTTTCATCCTACAACGGAAAATCCTACAAGGTAGAAATAGAATTAGTCCGCCGTTGGTTAGTCAAACGTTACCCATTGCGGCGAGAGATATTTGAATTGGAAGACCTCGATCCAGAGGCTAAGGCTATTTATACAGAAGCAATTAAACAAACTGCTCACGGGGATGTATTCCATCAGATAAAACCCTATGAACAGATTTTGAAAGCCAATCCCAATCACTTTAGTGCTTTATTCGAGATAGCAAGGATATATTTGGAAGGTGACGTATTTGATAAAGCAGTGGAATGCTATCAGCGAGCATACCAAGTTAATCCAGTCCCGAATCAGGATGGATTAGTGCGATCGCATTTAGGTTATGGACAACACCTCATGGAAGTAGGGGAAGTGATCCTAGCCAGGCGGCAATTTGACCAAGTGCTAAGGATAGAGCCAGAAAATCAACAAGCTTATCAATTCTATAACAAATTAAACAATCCTTTCGTTGTAGGCGCACCAGTTCCCCCAGACCGTTTTGTGGGACGACAATCAGAAATTCTGGCTGGTTTTAATCAAATCTCGAACCGCAGTAACTTAGCCATTTGGGGTGGTCCAGGCATGGGTAAGACCTCTTTCCTGGAACTCCTGGCTTCTCCGGACGTTTGGAAAGAGTATGGACAAGACCCATCCCAGGCTTTGATGGTGCTACTCAGTTGCGAAAGTATCCAACCGTTTACAGCTTCCGGGTTTTGGCAGGAAGTCTTTAGTCTGCTCAAAGAGGAATTGGACGGTGAGCCAGACCTTCAGGCAGAGATCGAAACATTGCTCGACCACGGAAAAGCAACTGCCAGGGTTATGCGCCAAGTATTGGGGAAGCTTGGAAAACGAAACAAGTTCTTGGTGTTGCTAGTAGATGACTATGATGCCGCTTTGCGGGAAAACCAGCACTATACTCAAGCTGACATGGAAATATTTGTAACTGAGTGTAGCAGTATTGCCTATCACTCTCGGGAGAGGAGATATTTATCAATGATTGTCACCTCACTTCGCCCTCTCAATGAACTTGATCCTCCTTTTAATCCCAATAGTTCTCCCTGGTATAACCATTATCTGTTTCAATCCCTGAAGCCATTAACGGAAACTGAAGTGGAGCAATTAATGGCAAGTATTCCCATCACACCAGCATTACGGGATGTCATTAAAGACAGGGCTGGTGGACATCCGGCGCTCTTACAAATTGCTGGTTCTTTGCTATTTAGAGAATTAAGAACTGGGAAGTTACCTGATACTGAAACCTTTACCAAGGAGTTTGAAAGTCAAACTAGACATATTTTCCAAAATATTTAGCAACGGTGCAGGGATGTCGATCAAGGGCTGTTGATACTGATGGCTTGGTCTATTTGGATGGGATGCATTAGCTGATAGCTGAACGCGCACGCGTGCGCGTAGCGCTTATGCTGAATGCTTAGGGAGGATTCACCCACAAGAAACATTTACCAATCGAGCCAGAGTTCCCTCCATCATAGCGGTGGTTTGACCAGATACAGTGAATACCAAAGCTTCCCGATAGACTCGCTGGGCAGCATGGTGTTTGTAGTTAGCAGCACCACTAGACACAGTAACCGCTGCTTGAGCACATCTTCCTGCTAAATTAATTGCCCAAGTCCTCAATTGTAGCCGTTGTTCAAACGTCTGAGAATCCCCTTGTGCTGCTTCGAGCATAGCTGTCTGGCAGCGAATCAATTCCCCGTTGAGGGATTCAAAACCATTGTATAGAAAATCCAGTTGCTTGGTTTTGGCCGCCGCTTCTACAATGTCCAGTCCAGCTTGGGCACATCCTAGGGCCAAAAAACCAGCAGACAAAACTTTTTTCTGGTCATTTCCGTGAATTGCACCTGCTTTAGCAATCGAGACCACACGTTCTTCGGGTAATAACCAATCCATAAGGGTAGCACTAACGGTATTGGTGGATTGCATCGCCCCCAGTGCCATGGGTTTGCTAAAGGTAATAGTACCACCTGCATCTTGGCAAGTTGGAGTCAATGGCACCATACCGTAAACTTCTCGACCATCAGGCAATACTGCACCAATGACAAACTCTTGAAACAAGCTAAACCCAGTAACCCAAGGCACTTTTCCGCTGATCTGATATCCACCATCTACCGGAATAGCTTTCACCGGTGGGTTACCTGTTCGTCGCACTTGGGAAAAGCCGATACCAACTAGCACTTGACCCTTGGCTAATTTGGGAAGATACTGCTGCTTCAACGATTCATTCTCAGAGAAGGCGATCATTGCTCCAGCACTCTGGTGTTGCATTTGCAAGAATGCCAAAGCACCGGAATACCGTGCTACCAGTTGCTGGAAGTAGCCAAAGATTGTGCTACTAACTTCGAGACCTCCCCAGGATTTCGGAATCCGTAGCCCTAGCAAAGTGCGAACGCTCATCCCCTTGAGAGCCTCTCGTAACACCTCAGGAGCACTATCAATTTCTGAAGCCAAGGGAGCAACGGATTCCCTTAGATAAGACTCTGCTGTGTCTAATAGGGTTTGTTGGTCATTATCGGGATACCGTTTGCTCACCTGCATTAACCTTTCTAGTTACTATGATCTTAAGCATTCAGCTATCAGCTATCAGCTATCAGTTATCAGTTCTCAGCTTATGCGCTACGCGCACGTTGCGCGAACAGCTTTTGAAGAAAACAGGTAAGCATTCGTTTAATCTGAGTTAAGTCTGCTGAGGGCTGAGGGCTGAGGGCTGAGGGCTGAGGGCACCTCAAGTAGCATCTCAAGTAGCACATATGCTTACCTGTGATTTATAGCATTTTTCAATTCGGTGAGGTACTTTCGTCATAAAAAGCGTTCGCGTAGCTTGACCTGCATGTCAATCGCCCCCAGTGAGTGAAAGCGTTCGCATAAGCGCGGAAGCTGAGGCCGTAGGCCACGCGGGGCGCGTTCGCGTGACTCGCGTCGGCGCCGAATCGCAGGTGTGAATACCAACTAATATCAGCCGCTAAAAAACTGTTTCTTCCATGTTTTCATTGTCAGGGGTGGGAAAGCTTTGTAGCCTCTTGAGGAAATCTAACAATTCTTCAGGTGTCAGAAACTGACGGGAAATCTTCCCGTAAACCTGTTGTAGGTATTTAACTCCATCTTGTTTTGACCACCGCAACCGTTGAAGTTCTTTGGAGGTCTGCTTTAGAATTTCAAAAGATTCGTGGGACTTGATCCAATCTTCCGATTGTTGTGCCCGGGTCTGTGGCTTTGTTTGTGGCTCTGACTCTGGTCCTGGTGGTGAAATTGGCTGACCACTTAAAAGTGACTGGCAGGCATTGGCAATCGAGTAGATATTAACAGAAGCATCCCAATCATAGGATATATAGCGGTCTCTACTATCATAGAGGGAACAGAATACGGTAGCTGGATTACCTTTTGAGGTATCATTACCCCTCAGAGCGATCGTCAGCGGTTCCTTTACTTGCTCAGGGGATAGCTTAACAAGACTAAGCAAAAAGCAACGAGAAAATATACTATCAATCCCTGACTGGATAGAATACGGTTTATCCGCTAGCACTTGGATGCGGAGTTTAAGCACTTCTTTCTCAAGAAATTCTTTTGCCACGATCTCAAGCCCACTCACAAAACATCGGATGGCTTGGTGGTAAATGGCTTCTGGTTTGTTTTCTGAGTGATTCCAAAAGTGCCACAGGTACTTACCATTTTCAGAGTTTTTGACATAGATTATTTTCGGGATTGGGGCATCACAAAACCCCAATTTTTTGGTATTGTCTAGGTTGCTTGACTCTACTGTTTCGGCCATGACACTCCCTTGGATACTATCGCAAATCTGTGCTATAAGTATCCAAACCTGATGTATGCGTTCGCATTTGTTTTATGAATATCGGGTATGCTTTACCGTAATAGATCGATGCTCGCGCATCCGGTTTGTTGATCCCGTTTGTTGATGATCACGTTATGGTTATAGCCATGAAATTACTAGAGAAATCCTAAATCTGTGATAACTTTTGATTTAGGATTTCCCTATTCCCTATTCCCTATTCCCTATTCCCTATTCCCTATTCCCTATTCCCTATTCCCTATTCCCTATTTCCTATTCCCTTTGCTATATAAATTTTAATACCGATACCGTTACCATTTGCGACTGCATCAAGACAATGATCAAAAATGTATTTAAAGATATCCTCTTATCCAAAACTAATTCTTCCCTTCCTCCTCTCCCCACACTCCTCCCTTTTCAACACGTCTTACGACCCCTGGGTCTAGCTGTTGCGCTGGCGCTATTTTGTCTATTGACCCTTACAGGTTGCCATCCGAACCAGTTTAAGACTCAGGCAGCTCAGGTCTCTCAACTAGTTTTAGCTACTCCTAGTGACCCAACTAGCTTTAACTATATTGTTAATAGCTCTATCTACGGTGTGTTTGGTTATATATACGAAGGATTACTGACTCAGAATGGCATGACAGGGAAGTTGGAGCCAGGACTAGCTGAATCTTGGGACATTTCCTCAGACCGACAGCGGATCACCTTCACCCTGCGGGATGGGCTAAAGTGGTCTGATGGGGAGCCCCTAACGGTGGATGATGTGATCTTTACCTATCAGGAGCTTTACCTAAATCCCAAGATTCCCACAGTGCATCGAGATTTCCTCAAGATTGGTAGTAATGGTAAGTACCCATCGGTGCGCAAACTAGATCAGCGGCGAGTTGAGCTTACCTTACCACAACCCTTTGCGCCATTTGTGAGATCCGCAGGAACCCTAGCCATTCTACCGGCTCATGCGTTACGAGAGTCTGTGCAAGCCACTGATGGTAATGGCAATCCCCAGTTTCTTTCAACTTGGGGCACTAACACCAATCCCCAAGACATTGTTAGCAATGGTCCCTATCGACTACAAAAGTATACCCCTGCTGAGCGAGTCATCCTACAACGCAACCCTTATTACTGGCGTGCTGATGCTCAAGGAAATCCCCAACCCTACATTCAACGGATTGTCTTACAAGTTATCCCATCCTCTGATAACCAGTTACTCAGATTTCGCTCTGGGGAGTTGGATAGCCTCAGAGTCAATCCCGAGGCCTTTGGGTTACTTAAACGAGAGGAAAAGCGGGGGAAATACACCATTTACAATGGAGGACCGATGCCTAGCATTAGGTTTGTCGGTTTTAATCTCAACAAAGCTCGCAATGGTCAGGGAAAGCCTTTCGTAGACCCAATCAAGTCCCGTTGGTTCAATACCTTGGCCTTTCGACAAGCGGTAGCCTATGCTATTGACCGGGAAAGAATGAAAACTAATATTTATCGGGGACTGGGTGAAGTACAACATTCTCCCATTGCTGTCCAAAGTCCCTATTACCTGTCCCCAGAAGATGGGTTAAAAGTCTACAACTATCAACCCCAGAAGGCCAAACAATTACTATTAGAGGCGGGTTTCAGGTATAACTCCCAAAATCAGCTGCTGGATTGGGATGGCAACCGGGTAAAATTCACTATGCTGGTGAAATCAGACGATAAATCCCGAGTAGACGCAGCAGTTCAGATTAAACAAGACTTGAGCCAAATTGGGATAGAAGCAGATTTGCAGGTACTCAGCTTCAACCTTGTGCTCAGAAAGCTCCTATCGACTCGGGATTGGGAGTGTTATGTGGGTGCCTTTGGAGCAGGAGTGAGTGAGCCTCACACTGTATTTCTGTTCTGGTACAGTGGAGGCTCGTTTCATCAATTTAATCAAGGTCCTCAACCCGGACAACCACCACTAGAAGGGTGGGAAGTGTCTGACTGGGAGCAAGAGATTGACCGTCTGTTCAATGCTGGGATACAAGAACTTGATCAGAGCAAACGCAAAGTCATTTATGGTCAATTCCAGGAAATCGTTGCCGAGGAGTTGCCCGTGTTTTTCCTGGTCAATTCACTAGACTTTCAGGCAGTACGCGATCGCATCGAGAATATCAAATTTTCTAGCTTAGGCGGACCTTTATGGAACATTGATGAGCTGAGAATTGCCGAAAACTAATCAAGTCTTGGGCCTTGGGGGATGGGGATTGTGGGGAGATGGGGAGATGGGGAGCTCACAGGGGTAGGTTTTTTACATTAAGGTCAAACATGGGGCGACCCAGAGGGAGAGGAAAAGGAAAACAACGAAAAAGCGGTGCAGCGCGGTCTTGGGGGAAACCCCCGTGAGGCCACTGCATCGCTTTCTTATGCCCCACACCCGGTCACCCCACCCCCTACACCCCACACCTGAGGTCAAAGTAAAAAACCTACCCTTATGGGGAGATGGGGAGATGGGGGAAATTTTTATTAAGCGATGCAGCGCGGTCTTGGGGGTTTCCCCCACTCGCGCTTTGCATCAAGACAGGGTAATTATCCCGACATGATATGACAGATTCTGCCTGTAGGGTGGTAGGACTAGAATGTGCCCGGAAAATTTGCTAAATCATGGTGTTTTTGGCAACATTATTTTGGTAATAAAACCGAAAAAATTGATGAATTTTTCCTCTTCTCGAATAAAATACTCCCTTAGCCTCTGTAGTGCTATTGTTATGAGTTTCGGAACGGCAGAAATAGCCACTGCTGCCACTTTCAGTGATGCACCCATTTTTTCTGAAGTTGATAGCTTCAGTACTACCATTACAACCAATGGCAATCCGGCAGACATTTACTTTCCAGTTGTATCTAGGACTAGCAACGAATTATTTCCCACTACCATCCTCTTGCCAGGTGGATTGGTAGATAAATCCTTCTACTCTAGTTTTGCGACTCAGGTGGCTAGCTACGGCTTTGTGGTTGTCGTCCCGAACAATAGGGTATCTCTACCCCAGTTTAATTTTGAAGGATTGTTGCCCGAAGCTTCGCAAATTAACTCGATTTTCGACTTTATCATTACAGAAAGCGAGAATTATAATTCCCAGCTTGCGGGCATTGTAGATACCGAAAAGCTAGCTTTACTCGGTCATTCCCAAGGGGGTGCAGTCGGTTTAACCGCCATTGAAGGTTCCTGTATTTTTCCCCTGTGTTTGAATGATTTTAGTCGTCCAGAAGCACTTATGGCCGCTGCTTTCTATGGTACGAATCGATTCGATCCCTTCTTAATGGAATTTGTTCCTACTGCTAATGATGGCATTCCTGTGGCCTTAGTTCAGGGAAGTCTCGATGGTGTGGCAACCCCTGAGGAAGCTTTGGCTACTTTTGAGTTAATCCAAGATTCTCCTAAGGCATTGATTACCGTTGCAGGTGCCAATCACTTTGGTATTACTAATGTTAATAATCCCCCTGGTGCCCGACCGGATTTTAGCAATCCCACTCTCGCTCAGGATGAAGCGATTGAAACTATTGCCCGTTGGAGTGCTTTGTTCTTGCGCGCTAATCTTCTAGATGATGCCAACGCTTTTGATTTTGTATTCGATACAGGAGCAACATTAGATCCTAATGTTACTGTGATTGCTGAGCTGAAAACTGTTCCGGAACCAAGTTCCCTGTTTGGGGTATTGGCAATAGCTATGGGCGGTATTAGTTGGCTGTGGCAGCGTAAATAGGGGTTAGTGTGCTGCCAGGGTAAGCCCAATAATAAACAAGGAGGAATTATTTTTAACAATATTGAAAAAAACTATTAAAAAAAAGTACAATAGTGCCGGTAATCAAGGTTTATTATGGTCATAATCATTGAATTTTATGACATTTTGGATCAATTTTTTTTTCGCTTACCCTGCTCCCTACTCCCTACTCCCGCGCAACCCCAAGGGCTGGGTAACTCACCCCATTGATAACTGCTATCTATAATTAATAGAAAGAAAGGGGTTGATGAAAAATGCGATGGGCGAGCATTGATCGGCTACACGATCGCATTTGTTTTATGAATCTGGGGTATGCGATGCTCAGCATTGAGCCCCTAAGCGATTGGCCTAGAGCCAAGCTACGCGAACGCGTCTGAGAGTTGACTTGTTGATGGCAAGAGTGTACCCATACTGTACGAGCCAGGATAGCGATCGCTTTCTTTGTTAACTTAGACTAGGTTAACTCATACTAGAGGGAGTACAGAACCATAAATGATCGTTATGCAGATTCAGGACAAGCAGTAAACTGACCAGTCAAGGGAAAAATTATTCCGACCATGGTCTCGTTTTGAGGAAGTTATCTATGAGAGTTGATACCAAAACACCAGAAGCAGTACAAAAAACTGCCACTGCTCCTATAGCTGAAACACAGCAAGAGTTCAACTGGCAGCAGAGCTGGTATCCTGTCACCTTTGTCCAAGACCTGCCCACAGAGCGTCCTTACAGCTTCTCCCTGTACGACGAGCCTTTGGTATTGTTCAGAAACCAAGATGGTAAGCTAGCTTGTTTAACAAACCGCTGCCCATGGGTAAACCTTGATTTCGTTGCTCCCAATTTAGTGACCTACAGAAGCTCAAGAGAGGAAAAATCAGTTCGTATCGGTGGAGCAGCACTTTATTCCCTTCCTCTAGGTCAGGGCAAATGCCGTATTATTATTAGGAATTATAATAATTATTCTACCTGGAAACTGAAGCTACAGCCTCATTGGATGGAACACTGGTACCGAGACAAATTCTTAGAAGAAGATTTACCACTTGTGGTGGGACAGCAGGCAGAAGTGGAGCGGTTGGGAACAAGCCTAAACTCTCTGTATTTGCCACTCAAAACATCAGATATGTTGTTGATTGAGTATCGCAAGTGGCTCGATAAGTTCGGAACGTCTTTACCTTTTTATCAAGGCTATTCTACCAGGAAGCTACCCCAGAAAAAACTGGAAGATAATCAGCAACCACCTCCCCTAGACCGATTAAGGCGACATACTCAAATCTGTGGTTCCTGCAATCGAGCCTATCAGGTAACCAACCGGTTAAAAACGACTTTTGTGGCAGTAGCGATCGCATTGGCAGCTTTGGCAATAGTTACGGATGGTTCTGGGACTGAACTAGTTGCTATTTTAGGGTCTGGCTCAGCCGTTGTTATCGCAACAGTTGCCCATCAAGTAAAAACCCATTTCGAGGGTTCTTACACTCGTCATTAACCCTAATTTGACCTCAAGGTCATAAACTAACTCTGTATAATTCATGGTTTTATAGTAAGATTAATAATTTTACTATAAAACCATGAGCGAAAACCCCAAAGTGATATTTTATATTAATTGTATTCTAGTAACTGCATTCTAGTAACTGTATTCTAGTAAACGTAATTGTCCCTCATCTCAATCCAAAAAAATTACCGAAATATGACCGTCCCCACCAATAATCCCAAGGAATTTAGACAATTTGAATATTGTGGATGGCAACAGTCAGTAGACCAATACCATTCCTCTTTTTCCTCTCTGACTAGCCAAACTATCGACTCTCTGCTTGATAGTGTAAATGCAGGAAGGGATATGGAATTGCTTGATATTGCCACTGGTCCTGGCTATGTGGCTGCTCAGGCCCACAAGCGAGGATGTAAGGTGACGGGGGTAGATTTATCAGACGCTATGGTTGCCAAAGCCAGGCAACTCAATCCCCAGATTGACCTACGGTCACGCTACGCGATGAAGCGTTCGCAAAGCGTGGCCGAAAGGCCTCAGCTTCCGCTAAGAGCGATCGAATTTTGTCAGGGGGAAGCCGAATCATTACCCTTTGCTGAATCTCAATATCAAGCAGCCGTAATGAACTTTGGAATTTTGCATTTGGCTGAACCAGAAAAGGCACTGGGTGAAGCATTTCGGGTAATTCGTAGCCAGGCTAAGTTTGGGTTTACTGTGTGGAGTAAGCCAGACAAATCGATAGCGTTGAAGATTATGAATAAGGCGATTGAAACCTATAAAAATACAGATATTACTCTTCCAGAAGGGCCACCATTTTTTCTGTTTAGTGAACCGGATTACTGCTTCAAGTGTTTGCAAAATTTAGGATTTAAGAATCCTTCTGTCCAAGAAATACCCCTACTCTGGGAACTTAGCAGTGCCGATGAACTTTTTGATGCTTTTTATAAAGGCACCGCCAGAACAGGTGGTATACTGCGCGCTCAAACTAGTCAATCCCTGGACAATATACGGGCAGCAATTCACCAGGAAACGGCAAGCTATAGGCAAAATAATCGACTGCTGCTGCCTATGTCAGCCATAGTTGTATCTGCTCAGAAACCTTGAACTATTCCCGAATTGAAGTAATAAGCTGATCTTGATTGTCTTGCGCGTACCCTGAGGATTTTGCTTAAGTGTGCCTCACCAAAGAATATCGACATCATAAAGGGATATTTTCGCATCTTTGGTTATAATCGGAAGGTTTTCCAGCTGACTCTGAGCAATCAATACCCGATCAAATGGGTCTTTATGGTGAGAATCTAGTTTCCATATTTGCAGAACATGTTTTATTTCGATTGGGAGGATTTGAAAGCAGTAGTAATCAAGACGAGTGGGAATATAAGATTCAGGGGATTCTGGCAGAGTTAATTTGCCAATACGAGTTTTGATAATGATTTCCCAAGCACTGGCGACACTGAAAAATATTTCGTTGTCAGGGTCTTGAATAGTTTCACGAGCCCTAGCAGAAAGTCGCGGATCGTCGGCAGCCCACCACAAAAAGGCATTTGTATCAAGTAAAGCTTCCATGTGATCGGTTATCCTTGACCGTAAAAAGATTCTAAAATCTCTTCAGGGAGAGGATCGTCAAAATCATCTGGAACAACTAAACGCCCTTTGTCGATACCTGGCACTCTTGGTTTTGGTGGTTTTATTGACGGAATAATCCTTGCCATTTCTTGGCCCTGTGCTGAAATGATAATTTCTTCTCCTTTGAGTACCTGACTGAATAATTCAGAGAATCGTTGTTCAGCTTCTTGTTGGTTTACATGAATCGTCATATCTTCATAGAGGCAAAATAACCATAGGTCTATTATAAATTTAACAGCTGGGATCAGGTAAAGTTAAACAAATTTAAAAGGAAAGGAAACTTTATGAACAAGCCTGAAGATGAATTGACATTACAACTGCATCCCCGTCCTCAAGAAAAAGTCTCCCTGGATATTCCCACTGATACCTTAGCATCCCTCAAAAAAGTAGCTGCTAGTCGAGATATGTCCTGTGAGGCATTACTAAAACTGTATATTGGACAAGGACTAAGACAGGACTTAGCTAAATCATTTTCTAAGCGCGTACTAGAAGCAACAGCAGAGGTTTTAGCCAAGCATATTTCCTCAGAGGCAGAAATAGCGGATATCCTACAAGAAATTCGCACAGAAACCAATCATTAAAAGGGCAGATACACCATAAGTACAACCATGATAACCTTAGCTAAATGGTCAATTCAAGACTATCATAACATGATTGCAGCAGGTATCCTAAGTGAGCGTCATGTCGAATTACTAGAAGGGCAAATTATTGAGATGTCACCAGAGGGACCTTTACATCGAAAAATAAACGATTCTATCGCGGAATATTTGCGGGAACAGCTCCGAGGTAGCGCCAAGATTTACGAATCACATCCTGTTTCCCTTCCTGATTCAGAACCAGAACCAGATATTGCGGTTGTCAAATTGCCCGTTTCCTTGTACGACTCTCGTCACCCTTCTGCCGAAGAAATTTACCTATTAATAGAAATCTCTGATAGTACCTTAGAAAAAGACTTGGAACAGAAGCGAATTGCTTATGCTCATGCTGGCATATTAGAATATTGGGTTGTAGATTTGAAAGCTCAACAACTGATCGTGTTTCAGCAACCATCGGGCAATAGTTATCAAATTCAACAAACCTACAGCCAAGGAAATCTCTACCTTGTTGCTTTTGAGCATATTAAACTATCAGTAGAAAAGCTAGTATCGTTAAACTAAAATAGGGAATAAGCAAGCTAGCAATAGGCAATCACAATAATTAACATAAAGCGATCGCTCTTGTGGTTTCCCTGCCTCAACTATAGCACTATGACGATCGCCTTACGCCATACTATAGCAGAAGTCAGAAGTCAGAAGTCAGAAGTCAGAGCTAAAACTATTGCTATACTTAGCTTTGAGACTTTTGTCATGTCCTAACTGCCCTGGCGACTGCTATACAAACCAACAGAAACCAAATGGCAGACTTCATTGTGATCACTGGCGATAAAGCAATGTTTAACCCCACCTTTGGAAAAGCAATAGTCGCCCCGTGCCTCCATCGGCTTGATTAAAATATTTCTTTACATTATGGCGTGATTGTTTCTGTGCTTACCTTGATACTATATACTCAATATCCTTTAGTAGATCAAAAAACGGAGTCCGAAAACCTAGGGTTTTCAGTCGCCACTTTCAAAGTAGCGATCGCTACTTTTTGATCTACTGATTTGATCTAATTAAAAAAGGCATTTACTTCTCTTGTGCTTCCATCCTGCCATCGCTGTTAGATCAAAAGCATACATACCAGGGTACTGAGCAATGTCTATTCCAGAAATCAGCCAGGAAATTATTCGTTCTTATGCCAGTAGCCAATCTTGGCAAAGAGGACAAGCTTATTATCACGATGGCCATGTGAGAAGAGTAGTTCAACGGGGGAAATTAATTACAGCAGAAGTTGAAAGTAGTGATATTCGCCCTTATCAAGAGGTGCGACCCGTGGCGAATTTAATTCTTAATGCGGAAAGCGCACCTATTAATATTGGTTTTGAAGAAAATGAATTAGACGCAGGTTATTGTAGTTGTCCTTACGGACATGGAGGATACTGCAAACATATTGTAGCAACATTATTAGTATGCTTGCACCAACCAGAACTAATTGAACAGCGTCCTAGTTTAGAGGAAATTTTAGACCGCCTTAATGAGGTTCAGATATATAGCCTTTGTATTTGAGACGTAAACCTAGGAAGTCTATTTTTACTGTGCAATCACACTCCGGATCTCTTTCCCCTTTTGCCTGTTGCCTATTGCCTGTTGCCTATTGCCTGTTGCCTATTGCCTGTTGCCTATTGCCTGTTGCCTATTGCCTGTTGCCTGTTGCCTCTTGCCTTTTTGGGCAAATCCTGTGTTTACAACCCAGATACAAATGGGCTACTGGGCTAAGCTGACTTGCAACTCCAAACAATTCCGACCATTGACCTGTAAGCGATACTCCACCCGATCCATTAGTCGATGGATAATTAGCCAGCCATAGCCGTTTTCCTGTAAATCACCTGGATTCGGTGCTTTATAAAAGGATGGGTCAAATCCTTGACCATAATCCCAAATCTCCAGAGCAATATCCCGTTCTTTGAGTTCTAGGCAAATCAAGATGGGTAAATTGGGTTGATCGCGATGAGCATGACGCACTACGTTAGAGTAAGCTTCCACTAATACCAATCGCAAACGATTGGATAGACTAGGCCAATCAACACGATTTCCGAGTTCAACCTGCAAAATCCCTATAAACCAGTTTTCGACAATGCTCAAAAACTTCAGGTCACTCGGTATCTGTAGTTCTGTTTTCATTCACTACAATACCTCCAGAGATACTAGGGTTTGGTCGTCTTCCTGAATCGGGTTAGTACGCTCTCGAATCCGAGCTAAGAAATTACTAAGGTCAAAGGGAGCAGGTTCCTGAAGCAGAAGCTGCCAAAGACCGGATGACTCAAGCCTAGAACTGGTGCTGGTTGACCCATTGGATGAACGGCCCACTGGATTCAGGGTTGCTTCCGTAATTCCATCACTTGTTAGTAGCAGGATGCTACCTGAATTTAATCTTAAATGTCCTGATTCCGCCTGCCAAATTGGCAAAATTCCCAAGGGAATACCCCGAACCTCGAGGTAAGTCGGCTCTGGAGTTTTTGATTCTGAGTGTTGTTGGACTACTTGGTGATCAGACCAAACCATAGGATAGGTATGACCAGCATTAGCGTAAACCAACTGTTGTTTGTCAGGGGTATAACGAGCCAAGACCAGGGTAATAAAACGGTTGGTATTATAAAGGTCATCTGACATGGTGTGGTTAAGATTTTGGATCACTGTTTTTGGGTCTGGGGATATTTCTTGAGCAAGTTCCCGTCGTAACATCGACATGGCACTGGTCATAAATAAGGCAGCAGGTACGCCTTTACCGGAGACATCTCCAACTGCTAGCCATATATCTCCTTGGGGATGAACATAGACTTCAAAAAAATCCCCACCAACCTGTCGCGCTGGGGTGCAGTGAGCTTGCACTCGCACCTGTTCCATCTTTGGCCAACTCTGACGCAGCAAATTATTCTGAATCTGGCGAGCTACATCTAGTTCATCCCGCATCTGCTGAGCCTGTAACTGGGTGCGTTGGAGTAGTTTTGCCTGAGAAATCGCTAACGCTGCTTGTTTAGCAACGGCTTCTATTAGCTGGATATCGTCTGTATTCCAAGATCCCTCACTCTTTTGCTGGTAGAGACACAACACCCCTAAGATCTGTTGTTGGTCCGGTAGGGGAACGATCAAATGCACCGAATTCTGACCATCCCTTGTTTCTTGCCACAACTTAGTCTCGGGTTTCTCTAATACCTGTTGTATCATCAAATCAGCATTAGGGATATGAGGTGTATTGCCATCCCCAGAAACCTTGTAGGTGAAACATTCTGGTGTGAGTTGGTTGAACTCTACCGGTTGCAGGAAACAAGCAGTAGCATCAAAGGCTTGACCCATGGTGGTCACTACCTTTTGCAGTAGATTACTATAATCTAGAGATTCTCGAATTGCCGTTGTCACCATATTGAACAATTCTTCCCGTCGTAAGGCCCGAGAAAGTTCCCTGGTTCTTTTTTTTAGGACTTGGTAAGTTTCCGCAGCTTGTCGCACCACTGCTTTTAGTTCCTCACCCTGCCAAGGCTTTGTGATGTATTTATAGACCTGACCTGAGTTAATCGCTTCCACCAAATCTTCTATATCTGTGTAGGCAGTCAACAGGATGCGAATTGTATCTGGAAAACGCTCTACTGTCCTGCTTAAGAATTCTGTGCCATTCATTCCCCCTAGGCGCTGATCTGAGATAATAATCGCCATCTCTCCTTCAGTGTCCAAAATCTCTAAGGCCGTTATGGCATCATTAGCTCTGAACACTTGAAATTTTCGGCGGAAGGTTCTGTAAAGTAGATCTAAGTTGTCAGACTCATCGTCTACTACCATCAATTTGAGTTTGTCTTGATTTCCCTGACTCATCAGTAATTGTGGTTTGGTAAGGGGAAAACCGAAAACCCCTGTGATTTTAGGCATGGGCAGGAGGCTTTCCCTTTTGAGTGTATCTTGGAGTTTCTGTATGTCCCTAGAGTCCACTGTCGGCGAAGTCGCCATTAAGCAAAACCTCGAACAGTTTCTCCTAGTGCTGTCGGTGTCTTTAAGTGTGGCAACCCTATCTCGGATCTTTTCCTGGTTCCGTAAAATTCCTTACACCCTATTACTGGTAATTGTTGGGTTAGGCTTGGCTTTTGTGGATGTCCGACTGGTTAACTTATCACCAGAACTGATTCTGGAAATTTTCCTACCCCCCCTACTCTTTGAAGCCGCTTGGAATATCCGCTGGCGGGACTTACGACGGGATTTGGTACCGGTGAGTCTATTTGCGATCGCTGGGGTGATTATTTCTGTAGTTGGCATTGCCTTTGCTATCAATCAGCTGACAGGACTACCCCTGACCATAGCTTTATTGGTTGGAGCCAGTCTTTCTGCCACTGACCCAGTTTCGGTTATTGCCCTATTTCGGGAATTGGGTGCGGATAAACGGTTGAAAACGCTGATGGAGGGGGAAAGCCTATTTAATGATGGGGTAGCGGTGGTTGCTTTTAGTTTATTAGTCGGACTACCCCTAGGACTAGAAGAATTTTCCATTGCCACTAGTGTTGCCCGTTTCTTAGGGTTTGTGGGGATTGGGATTGGTATCGGTTGCATCATTGGTTTTGGAATTTCCTACGCCACCCAACGCTTTGATTTACCCCTGGTGGAGCAATCCCTGACCTTGGTTTCTGCTTATGGCACTTATTTAATTGTGGAGGAACTAGGGGGATCAGGTGTGATTGGGGTAGTCACCGTTGGGGTGATCTTGGGCAATTTTGGCTCCCGCATTGGTATGAACCCCCGTACCCGGTTGATTGTCTCTGAGTTTTGGGACTTTTTAGCCTTTTTTGTGAACTCGATTGTCTTTCTACTGATTGGTGACCAAATCAAGATAGCTAGTTTAGGGCAAAATATCAAATTAATTGCGGTTACTATCTTGGCTGTACTACTCACCAGAGCGATCGCAGTTTATGGTTTGGGCGCACTCAGCAATATCTTGGTCAACTCTCAAATTGGTTGGCGGGAACAAACCGTCCTATGGTGGGGTGGCTTGCGAGGTTCGGTTTCCATTGCTCTGGCCTTAAGTGTGCCAGTTGTGTTAGAAGGACGACAAGATATTATCGAAACTGTGTTTGGGGTGGTATTGTTTACCCTGCTAGTCCAGGGGTTAACCACCCGATGGTTTCTCGAAAAGTTAAATTTAATTGGTGACCAACCCTTACGTCAGCAATATTCTGAAGTTCTTGCCCGTCGCATCGCCCTGAATCGGGTCAGAAATTATCTTGAGGAGGGCTTAAACACCACAGAAATCGATTCAGACCTGTGGCGCTATCAAACCAAACTTATCGATTCCCAACTGACAACGATTAACAATGAAATTAAGGAGTTACGGAGTAACCACCCTGAACTCGAAACTCTTGAGCTTGAGCAACTTCAAGAAACAATGTTAGATATTGAAGCTGATACCTACGCCGAATTTATTCGTTCTGGACGGCTCAATGAAAACCTTTCACCGATTATGCAGCAGGTACTGATTGAGGCAGATCAGAAAACCATTGATATTGAGGGTGTGACGTAATTATGGAATGATTAGGTTCTGAAATCGGTGTTTAATCTGAACATTTAACACCTGGCCTGTGGTAATGGGAATTTAGGAACTTTTAAGTAAACATGATCGAGCATATTATTTTGTTCAAGTGGAAAGAAGACGCTTCACCGGATGCGATCGCATTAGCTATGAATGGACTCCTGGCTCTGAAAGACCAAATTCCTGAGATTGTAGAACTTTCCTGTGGAGAGAACTTTTCACCCCTCAGGTCTCAGGGATTTCAGCATGCTTTGAGAGTGCAACTGGTCAATCGCGATGCTCTGAGTACCTATACTGATCACCCAGCCCACCAGGAAGTAGTCCAGAACTATATCAAACCTATCCAAGGGGACATCATCGCAGTAGATTACGAAGTTGACTAGCCTCAAGGATAGAGGATAGGAACTGAGGGGGTGACAGTGTGGGGTGTGGGGTGTGGGGTGTGGGGTTTGGGGTTTGGGGTAGCTGTACACATAAATCCAAAAGCGATGCAGAGGTGCGACCCGTGGCGAATTTAATTCGATGACTGTAAACGCACCATTACGGTCTTGGGGGAAACCTCCATGAGCAACTGCATTAAGACAATGATTGCCTTAGTTCCAAAAAAAGTTTTCCCCACACCCCACACCCTAAACCCTAAACCCTACACCCTAAACCCTAAACCCTAAACCCTACACCCTACACCCTACACCCAGTAAGGCTAACAAGGCTGCTTGTCACCCCCTTACTCATTACTCTTTGGGTGGGATGTCTCCTGCCTGCTCAGCTTTTTTTATTGCTCGTTTAAGAATTAGTACTGCCATTTGGGACAAGGACCGCTCCTCGGCATCTGCCAATCGTTGAAGCGCTTCTTTGTCTTTTTCTTCCATATAGAGGGTTACGGTTACTTTAGCCATATCATTAATAATAATTTTTACTCTGGGTTTTTACCCAAATGAACATAAATTAACACAAATAAAAAGAAACTATATGTTATTCCATAAATTGTAATAGAAAGCTTTCTGCCCACCCAATCGATAGGTAGCTTTCTCCGTAAGCAAGAGCGCAAGTTAACTAGGGTCGGGTCTGGGGAGCTATCAGTCCCGTGCTGTAACGGTTGGGGTCAGCGTTGGTAGGATGTGACTAGGACCTTCAAAAAATATTGCTACAGATCACCCTATCAGTGTGAGTTTGGGTTGTGGAGTGTGGGGTGATGGGAAGCTTTGACCAAAAATTTTGGGTTTCAAGCCCCGTCCTTCTAGGACGGCTTTTAAGTAAAGTGTGATAGAATAAACATGTAGCCTAGTACAGGCAGGATTCGTCGGTACTGCCAATTTCAAACAACGACGTAAAGCGATACTAGTACACGAGGAGCGTGCATACCTCGCCAAAACGCATGGATCTGCCACAGATACCGAAACCCCAGTAAAATAACCTTTTAAAACTAAACGTACCGTGGGGTTAGAAGTTACCGTAAGAAGAGTGGAGCCTTAATCAAAAAGTTTTAACCCTTTTACCCATAGCCGACTAACCATAAAGGCTCCACTCTTCTAAGGTTTCGTCTCCGGCACACNTGGAGGGAGCCGATAGATTCGTGCTCGGGGGAAAGTCTCAATTTGTCGGTGAAACTACTGTGATTCAGTATGATGAAGCAGGGAATGATGACTATGCTCTGATTACGGATTTTGATACTACCGAGGATGTTATTCAACTTGGTGGTTCTAAAAGTGATTATCGCTTGGATTCATCCCCGATTGGTTTACCGTCAGGTACAGGAATATTCCTAGGAAATGAGCTAACTGCTATTGTGCAAGGGAGTTTAGAGCTGGATCTTAGCGCTAGCTATTTTGAGGGTTCGGAAGGGTAGGTTGAAGGTATAAAGTTGTTTGGTTGAAGGTTGTTTGGTTGAAGGTTGTTTGGTTGAATTCTAAATTCTAAATTCTAAATTCTAAATTCTAAAAGTCCTTGACAATTACAATTATAATCATTACAATAATCATTATAAACGTAATTTAGTTTTTTACTTATGTCTACAGACTTTATTACGAATCACGACAATAATCCTAAGAAACAACGTATTAAGTGCATTAAGGGCTCTCCTGAAGCAGTTACCAAGACTATTTACGGTCTTTATGCACTGGGTTATGGGTCGGTTTCCGACTGGAGCCCTTTGCAACCGACGGGAATTCCGGGGCAAGTAATTAGTTTTGCAACCAACTATCAAACTTGGCGTTAATAGGTTAAATTTATGGGGGGGTTTCCCCCCCGCTCTGGTCCGGTAGGATCACATCGGGATTGATTCGGAAACTGATAGACATGACATAACGTTTACACCTAGTTTAAGCCTTGGTAATTCCCGGTAAATCTGGGAATTGCCGACTAGGTTGCAGACTAAGGATTTACTTCCTACGTTGTTTTGGTCACGATACCTAGGGGTGAACTCCAGCTTCTAGCTCTATCGCTAGCCATTAAGACAAAGGCAAACGTGTGGTTAGCCCAACAAGCCATTACAACATTGTCAAGGAACACATTACCAACTGAGATGCACTAATCATGCAAAATTATGTATTTGTTATTGACACAAACAAACAACCATTAAACCCAATTCCACCAAAGAAGGCACGAAGGTTATTAGACAAAGGCAAAGCTGCGGTTTTTAGGATGTACCCTTTTACTATTATTTTGAAAACGGCGATCAACAATCCTGTTGTTACCAACTGTCAACTAAAAATTGACCCTGGTAGCAAGGTCACTGGGTTTGCTCTAGTCCAAAACAATCAGGTGATTTGGGGAATGGAATTAGAGCACAGAGGAGGATTAATCAAGAAAAAACTACAGTCTAGAAGCGCTGTAAGACGCGGCAGGCGTAACCGTCATACCCGTTACAGAAAACCAAGATTCCTTAACCGCAAACGTCCAGAGGGATGGCTTCCACCTAGCTTAGAGCACAGGATTTTGACTATAGAGACCTGGATCAAACGATTAATTAAGTTTTGCCCGGTTAACGAGATTTGGGTAGAAAGAGTTAAGTTTGACACCCAAAAAATGCAAGTTCCCGAAATCAATGGTGTTGAGTACCAACAAGGGGAATTAGCTGGGTATGAAGTCAGAGAATACTTGCTAGAAAAATGGGGAAGGGAATGCACTTACTGCGGTAAACAATCCGTCCCATTGCAAATTGAACACATTCATCCAAAATCTAAAGGTGGAAGTGATCGGGTTAGCAATCTTTGTCTAGCTTGCGAAAAATGCAATCAACGGAAAGGGAATAAACCAATAGAAGAATTTTTAAAGAAGAAACCAAGTTTGCTGCAAAAAATCAAAACTAAAGCCAAGCAACCGCTGAAAGATGCGGCAGCAGTAAATGCGACTCGCAACAAGTTGGTAAAAGTGCTCTGGAACATCAAACCTTTAATTACTGCAACGGGAGCGCAAACCAAGTACAACCGAATTAAACTGGGTTTCCCAAAGGAACATTGGGTTGACGCTGCCTGTGTTGGTGATATAGAGATCTTGGAACTAAGGACAAATCAACCACTGTTAGTAACCTGTAAAGGTCAAGGAGGCAGACAAAAAGCAGCACTCAATAAGTATGGCTACCCCATTAGGCACAACCCATTAAAACCGATCAAGGGTTGGTGCAGTGGAGATATAGCCAAAAACATTCTGACTGGGGAGTTTGGGAGAGTTAACCCTAGGAGCAAAAGTAATTCCTTCAATTACACAGTCCGAGGGAATAAGGCAATAAGCTTACACGTTAAGAACTTGACCAGGGTTCACAAAAAAGATGGGTACACTTACGGTTTTTGCCGATAAATACCAAGAATTACCTGGGAATATTTGTCCTATTGTTTTACAGTATTGATATAGCCGTGGATAGTATTTCTACGGCTATTTTTTTTTGTTTTAATTTAATGGAATTGGGAAGTGCGATCGCATTTAGCGGCTCCAAAAGAGCATCGGAACGGTAGAAGTCGGTTTCAGCTACAACAACCAATCCCTGGGTTTCTCTCGAAAACCGTCTGTCGGTTAATCAACACAATTAGGTATAGTTTATTAAGAACTATTTCCAGTTTATTGACAAGAACTGCTTGTTATACTAAACTGATTTAACTAAAGTTACCTATTCCTTCTTACCTGTTCCCTTTACTACATATATGACTATGGCTGATGAAAGCTAAAGACGTTCTGGAAAAGTATGCAGCAGGAGAAAGGGATTTCCGCAGGGCAAATCTTAGAGGTCAATCGTTTCAGGGGCAAGACCTTTCAGGGGCAGATTTTAGTGAAGCGGATATTATAGGGACAAATTTTAAGAATGCTATTTTAAGGGATACTAGGTTTTGTAAAGCGAAGGCGGGATTACAAAAACGGTGGGTAATTGTTCTTCTATTGCTTTCATGGATAACGTCAGGAGTATCTGGATTTACCAGCTTGTCTGGTAGGTTTTTAGTAGCGCGAAAATTTACCTCTCAAGGCGTGGTAGAGCAACTCTTCGGCTGGATAGCTTTGGTTGTAATAATTGTCTTATTTACTGTTACCCTTCGTCAAAGTATGGAAAAAGCCGGAACTTTGGCCATAGGCATTGCCGGAGTCGGAGCTTTGGTTCTAGCCGTTGCTATAACCCTATCTGAAGCAGGAATCGCTCCCCGTGCGCGAGCCTTAGCTGGCGTCGCCGAGTTTGTAGGTTTAGTCGGAGCCGGTGCCGGAGCTGGTGCTGCTGCGGTAGTCGTGGGATTTACCCAAGCTATAGGCGTAGCTTGTGCCGGTGCCGTAGGCGGAGTTTTTGCCTTTGCCTTTGCCGGAGCTGTAGCCTTTACCTTTTCCGGAGTTGTAGCCTTTACCTTTTCCAAAGCTTTTGCTGGAGACTTAGCTGGAGTTATAACTATAGTCCTAGCCTTACTTGGCACTTACCTAGGCTGGCGTATTCTAACCAGAGACCTCAAAGATGCCTGGATTCGCACTATTGCTATTGCTTTTGCTGCCACAGGAGGTACCAGTTTTTACAAAGCTGATTTAACCAATGCTAATTTTACGGGAGCTACCCTCAAAAGTACAGATTTAAGAGAAGCTAATCTTACTTATACTTGTTGGCAAAATACCATTAGACTTGACCGAGCTAGACCAGGTAATACTATCTTAGCTGATAGGGCTGTTAGAGAATTATTGGTTAGTGGTAATGGTTACAATAAGTCTTATGTTAAGGGTAATCTTAGGGGGGCAAATTTAAAAGGGGCTAATCTAAATAAGGCTAATCTAAAACTGGCTGATATTAGCGAAGCCACTTTAGAGGATGCTAATTTAGAATGGGCTAATTTAACTGAAGCTCAAGCAGTTGGTACTGATTTTACTAATGCTTATTTTACGGGGGCTTGTTTAGAAGCGTGGAATATTGATTCAACAACTAGCTTTACTGATGTTGATTGTCAGTATGTGTTTTTACTAGAGAATCCCAATGCTATGGGAAGTCTAGAGCGCCGCCCCCATGACCCTAATCGGGTTTTTCAACCAGGGGATTTTGAGAAGCTTTATCAGCAGGTAATGAATACGGTGCAGATTCTTCTGCGTAATGGGGTTAATCCAGAAGCATTTCGTCAAGCCTTTCAAGAGTTAATAGCGGAAAATCCGGAAATTACTGGTGATTCAATTCAAGCAATTGAGAGAAAGGGAAATGATATTTTACTTACTTTAGAAGTTCCAGAATCAACCGATAAGGGTAAAGTTGAAATAGAATTTTTGGCCGTTTATGAAGCTAGGCTGGAAGCAGCGAAACAAACGGCTATGCTAGAAGCGGAAAGAAGTCATCTCAAAGATGTTAAGGAAATTGTTAGGGCTGCTTTCACTAGTAATCAGTTATCGAGTCCTACAATAAATCTTACAAATACAGTTCAAGCGGATAATGATATGTCAGATAATTCACAGAGTTTTAATATAGACCAAGGCCAAGCTAATAATCCTAACAATAACTCTAATCTTGTCAATAACTCTACTATAGGTGGTGGTATTGCTGGGAGAGATAATAAAGGGGATGTTATACACCACCATGCTCCTGACAAAAACCTAGCCGAAGCAGCAGCTGAAATTCAGCAACTTCTAAACCAACTATCCCAGACTAATTCCGCTAGTACTGAGATTGAGAAGTTAACAGTTGTAGCGAGGGCTGCTGAGGAAATAAAGAATAAACCAATCCTAAAAGCTAAGGTAGTCAATGCTCTAAAAGCTGGAGGAGTGGAAGCTTTTAAGGAAGCCATAGACCATCCTTTAGTTAACATTTTAATGGCTACTATTGAAGGATGGACGGAAGTTTAGGGATAAGTAATCAGCTATCAGTGGCGTAGGGTGTGTTAGGGACGGGCTCCCCTTGATTTTCTCCCTGTTGATATCGGTTGAGATAGCCCGGCCCGTAACGCACCACCGGGTCAAACTAGAGATCCTTCCCCCTTGCCTGGGCGCAGCCCTATAAATAATTGATCTGTCGATAACTTAAGGTTAGGAAAAAGCGAAGATTTGAGACAATCCCCTCTACGAAACATTACTTTTTGATATTGATCATTCACCATACAGCAGACCGTTACCGTCGGTTGTTTGGGGCTACCAATAAAGTATTTTCCGCCAATACCGAGATAATCCACAATCCAGTATTCTGGAATCCCCAAAGCCTCGTAATCTTCATACTTACGAGCATAATCATTCTGCCAATTTGTACTAACGACTTCAACCACAAGTTTTACAGTAGTACCCAGAGTTATCACTGGTTCCCTTGCCCACAGTGGTTCGTTGATTAGTTCTTCTTCATCAAGCACAACCAGATCTGGTCTGAAAGCATTGAAGGTTCCTAAAGGCTGAATTAAGCAACGGTGTGGAATAAAATAAGGTACATTTAAACGATCTATTTCTACATTAAGCTTTCGGCTAATCAACGCCACGACTTGCTCGTGGGGGCCAGTTGGTTCTATCTCAATTAGCTCTCCATCAATCAGTTCGTAGCGTTGATCGTCTCCATACTGAGCAATAAATTCTTCTGGACTGATACCGGTTTTGGTTGCTGATAGAATCATAGGGAACAGGGAACAGGGAACAGGGAACAGGGAACAGATAAGAGGCAATAGTGCTTAGCCTATTGTAGGGTGCGCTCAAAGTAATCAACATCTGCTGCTTCACCCGATTGATTATAAGAGGATATCTGAAAAGTTTTTTGATACTGCATTTTGCCCCCCTAGCCCCCCAACTTTGGGGGGAACAAGAGTCAATTTGCTTCTAAAAGTCCCCCAAAATTGGGGGATTTAGGGGGCTTGGATGTAGCAAATTAGACTTCTCAGATATCCTCTAAGCAAGGCAGCACCCAAAACCCTTAATTTTTACACTTGTTACCCTAATATTTTATCTTTTATTGTGAGTTAAAATAACTTGATCGGACTCATAATCTGATCGCCTGTAGCTTAAGATAGTCAAAAATGATGCAAACAAGTCACTTCAATCAAATTTTAGAAATGATTGACGCTCTTTCTTTAGAAGAACAGAACGATTTAATTAATATTATTAGACATAGACAAATTGAACAAAGAAGAGAAGAAATCGCTGTTAATATTACTAAAGCTCACCAAGACTATCAACAAGGTAACGTTTTTCGGGGTACAGTTGATGATGTGATCGCTGAATTAAACGATTGATTCAGGAATAGCGGCAACTAAAATAGAGATAAACAAAGCAACTTGTAGACACCCTCATGAATTCAAAAACTAGCTTGATCGCTCGCATTACTCAAACCCCTGGTCAGTGTGGTGGTCGTCCCTGCATTCGAGGGATGCGAATTCGAGTTACCGATATTTTAGAAATGTTGGCTGAAAATGTTAGTGTTACTGAAATTTTAAAAGATTTCCCCGATTTGGAACTGGCAGATATTCAAGCTTGTCTGCTTTTTGCTGCACGACGCACTGATTTCCCCAGACTGACAGCATGAAGATTTGGATTGATGCTCAACTGCCTCCAACATTAGCAGCGAGCCTTTGGGTGGTGCGTTACGGAGCGGGCTGTTGCAACAGTCGCTACGAAGTTTAACATGAGGGCAAACCCGCCCCTAACACACCCTACGCACGACGCACTGATCCCCTGTTCCCTGTTCCCTGTTCCCTGTTCCCTATTACCTACTATTTAGTTCAACCGAAGATGATATGACCAATTAACTTAACTGAGCTACTACCTGATTTGCCAATAATGTTTCATTGGTAAGTAAATCATCAACAGTAACTCTCAAGTAACGTTCAGCATCAACTTGAAACTGGAGTTTAATGCGATCGCTTCCGGGATTGCCCAGGGGTGTTAAGTTAGCTATACTTCTTGCCCCATCCCTGTCATTGAGGGGTTGCACAGCAGTTTGACCCTGGCCTAACTGACGAGTAATCAAGCGATCGCCTTCAAAATAAATCTCTGTGCCACCAGTTTGGGAGCCTAACTCTCCTAAAATTAGCTCTATACTCGGTTGATTCTCTACCGAAGCTCCTAAGAATAGTTCTACAGGCTCACTCATCGGGTAAGGTTGTCCTTCTCTAATAATTGAGTGCCAGTTGTGACGCTTTAACCGTCTATCCCAATAGCGAATTCCGTAGCTATGGTAGAGGAAATCTTGGACTTCGATACCTTGGCTGAGCTGAAGTGCGCCAGTTGCGATCGCTTCAAAGGGTTTTTGGCAACGAACCTTGCTTGAGTCGAAATACTGGTTTACCCATGCCTGAACTGCTGGGATCTTCACGGTGCCACCCACTAACAAGACACCATCTATATCTGGCACTTCTATACCATTGCGTCTTGCTTGTTGTAGCACTTCCGTCATCTTATCATCAAGGGTATCAAAAAACTGGTGTTCTTTGAGGATAGTTTCAAAGGTCTCGCGGTCTAGTTTTAGTTCATAACTCTCGAAGGTTTCATCATTAAAATAGACTTCAGTAGCTTCAGACTGCTCAGAAAGTTGAATTTTCAGGCGTTCTGCTAGTCGAGTAGTCAAAGGCGATCGCATTAACCCTTGAGTTTCCACAAAATAATCCACCAGCCAGTTATCAATATCTGTCCCACCCAAATTTTGTCCCACTTTCGCCAGCACACGGGCAATTTTCACTTTCTGGCTAGACCCTTCACCAAAGGACTTTTCCCCCCACTTAAGAATAAACCCGAGGGGTTTTTTACTCCCTTGAGCCTCCTGATTCAGCTGCACCAGAGATAAATCCAGAGTTCCACCACCAAAGTCTATAACTAGCAGAGTATCCCCTTCCGCAATACCATAGCCCAAGGCAGCCGCTGTCGGTTCATCCAGCATCCTCACCTGTTCCACTGGCAAGGATTGACAGATGCCACTAAGCCAATGGCGGTAAGCTTCAAAGCTATCCACAGGCACAGTCAGAATCACCGATTCAATGGCAGAATCCCCCGCCTCGGACTGGAGGGCTGATAAGTTTTCAATAATTTGGTTGAGGAACCATTCCCCAACTTGTTCAAAGGTGATCCCGATCCCATCCAGTTCTGGCAGAAATCCCTGAACCTCAGCACCAATCCCCCGTTTGAAGCTGCGGAAGAATCGAGGGTCACTGGTGAGATCCAATCCGCGATCGCGTACTGCCTGTCCAACAATCACCTTACCCTGAGCCGCATCTTCCACATACACCAAACTGGGAATTAAAGGAGGATTTTGACTAAGTTGCAGAGCAAGTCCTGGTAACGTGATGGTTTCTGGCGTTTCCGTGACAGGGTTCCAGCGAGTGATTACCGTATTGCTCGTGCCAAAGTCAATAGCGTAGGACGTAGTACTGGTGCTAGGCATTTAATGTTTATTGAACTTATCTTATTGATATTCTTTATTATTAAATATCAGTTTATGGCTGAACTACTCAATAGCCAGGACACCTGTACCCAGGGAGACAGTTTAGCAATC
Organism: Moorena sp. SIO4G3; assembly: GCF_010692305.1. Classification (NCBI taxonomy): domain Bacteria; kingdom Bacillati; phylum Cyanobacteriota; class Cyanophyceae; order Coleofasciculales; family Coleofasciculaceae; genus Moorena; species Moorena sp. SIO4G3. The sequence goes on from NZ_JAAHIG010000004.1 coordinate 47,129, forward strand.
CGTGTCGGAATTGTCAGAATTTTTGATGCCATCTTGCCGATTCCCGATTCCCGATTCCCGACTCCCGACTCCCGATTCCCGATTCCCGATTCCCGATTCCCGATTCCCGATTCCCTTTAGACATTCAACTCTTGCCTAAAGCTTACCCATGCTCTCATAGCCTCTGGATTAGATGCTACTCCTTTTTGCATCAAAATCACACCATCTTTAAAACCAATGATGCCATACTCGTTAGTCTTAGTGACGCGGTCAATCATGTTAACTAAAGAGCGCAACCGCTGACCATCATGCTTAAAGGCAATTTGATAGCGTTGTAACCGCCATAAATCTGCGATCGCATAATCCACCTTCACCACCTCGCCATTATCATTGCGCAACTGTAAATCGGCTAAGCGGATGATTTCCCGACGTCCTGACAGATGAGGCACTAGATAGGTAGTGGCTGAGACACTAGCATTTGCAGGAATCTGAGCCAGTAATGACCGGATCGAGCCCACACGAGACCACTGTTGGGTTAAGGGCACATAGACGAAGGGTTGGTAGGAATCCGGAAGGAGGAAATAAAAGGTTCGATTTGGGCTAGAGGTAATGGTCAACACTACCGCAAGGGTTAGACAAAAAATCCAAAAGCGCCGAAACTTAGACCTAGCAGAGATCACAGCTTCACTAAATTGGGGATGAGCTGACCACCAAAGTATCGCGCCATAAAATAGCCCAGGTACTACGGTCATCGCATAGCGGATATTAATCGCAAGCACTGATTGACCTTTACCCAACAGGAGTTTTAGCAAGGGAAATGCTGCGATAGACCAAGAAGCGGGAGCAATAGCTGGTATAAATGCTAAGGGTAACCATTGACCTAATAAATACTGAATAGTGCCAAAAAAGGGAGTAAACAGTTCTACTAGTAAACGCCAAGGATTGGTGAGCATACCCTTAATAATTTCCAGGGTAGACGCCTCATCCCCATCAGCGTACTGACCAAAACGCTCGATCATGAACCGTTGAGAAATATCTTCCGAAAATAGGGGCATAATTAGATTGGTCAAGACAAGTATGTAACCAAAACTGAGGGTACAAACTGCTAGACCAATGCGAGGGTAGCGCCGACTGACAATTAAATAGAATCCCACACCAAACAAACCTATCCCGGAATCTTCCCGTACAGCTAAAATCAAAATTGCCAGCAACCAAAACAGCCACCACCAGCGTTTTTCCATAGCTAGCAGTAGCCCAAACACAAACAGCGGAATTTGGCAGATGTCATGGAAGTTGGCTAAGGTCGGACCAAGAATAGCATTAGCACAGTAAAAGCTAACCGTAATCATTGCTGCTAACATCGGTTGCAGATACTGTCTGGCCAGGATATACAAAACTACACCAGCAGCTGTTACCAACGTTACCTGCAAAACGGTTAGAGTCGCGGGAAATGGAAACAAAGCATATAACGGTAACCAAAGTAACAGCGCGGGAGTAAAATGTTGCCCTAATCGGTGGTAATAGACATTTGGAACTTCCCCATTATGAACTACATTAGTAGACAGCTGGGATGAAAGAGTACTCTGAAAGAAGCGACCGTGACTGCCATTCCAGAAGACTTGATTAAAAATTCCTTGGTCGTAAGAAGAATAAAACGTATAGTGTCGATGTAGAGTAAAAACTAAGGTGAATAAAAAAAATGCGATCGCCGCAGTAATAACAAGTTTTAATCCAGGTTTTTTTGTCATTTGTCCTTTGTCATTTTTTATTGGTATTAATATCCATAAAGTTTCGCTTTTTTTAAACTACTCTTGTTGTCAACACACCCTTACGCTTATCGGGACAAAGATATAGCGTTTATCATAGCTAAGAGGTACAAATATTTTTTTACCTCTTACCGTCTTGATGCAGTCGCTCTTGCCTCTTGCCTCTTGCCTCTTGCCTCTTATCTGCTCCCTGCTCCCTGCTCCCTGCTCCCTGCTCCCTGCTCCCTGCTCCCTGCTCCCTGCTCCCTAAAACCTAAAACCTAAAACCTAAAACCTAAAACCTAAAAATTTGTACCTCATGGGTATAAGACTTGCTATAGCTAATTGTGACGACTCCCGAGCCATTGCCAATCAGCACTTGTGACGTCTGAATTCAAAAGTCTTACTTCCCCATTATTTACTATGGGAATTTTAATCGTAAATGTTGTACCAACGCCCAATTGGCTAGTCAGTTCAATCTCTCCCTGATGCTTTTCTACACAGCGTTTCACAATCGATAGTCCCAGACCAGTCCCTTGAATTGTCCCCACATTTTTGGCTCGATAAAAAGACTCGAAAATTTTCTTTTGGTCTGCTTCAGCAATCCCAATTCCTTTATCCTGGATGCGGAACACAACCAACTGCTCTTTCAAATCACAAGTTAGGTTAAAGGTCACGATTTCATGAGAAGGAGAATACTTCAGAGCATTGGTAAGCAGATTAGTTATAATGTAATGTATAAGTCTATCATCCATACAGACTTCTGTATAGATCCTGTCAGAATTAAAAACAATCCGATTGCGACTGGCTTCATCTAGGCATAGTTCTGCAATTAAATCCTGGCAGAATTGCTCTAAGTTCATCGGAGTTGGAATAAAATCTAGCCGACCTACTTCAGCTTGACCGATTAGCAACACCTCTTCCATCAACTCAGTCATGCGCTCTACTGAAATAGTAATTCGTTTTAAATAACGCTGCTTTTGCTCCTGAGTGGCCAGATTACCATAGCGCTTAAGTAACTCAGCAGCAGTTAGGATCACACTGAGGGGATTACGGAATTCGTGGCAAACGGTGGAAACGAACTGGGAGCGGAAATCTTGGATTTCTTCTTCTTTTGCCAACACCTCCTCTAACATTTCTGTCTGAGGTTCCTCGCTGATATCCCAAAACGCGAGCACTACTCCATTGACGTTTCCCAGTTGGTCTTTTAGGGGTGAGGCACTATTCCCAACAGGAATTCGACCACCGTCCTTTGCGATCAAAGCGTTATGCTCGCCCAGATAGACAACTTGTCCGGTCTTGATCACTTTATCTAGGGGATACTTGACTAGATTCCCGGTCAGATCATTAACAATTGGGAACATTGAGGTCACATCTCGCCCCCATACCTCAGATTGGTGCCAGCCAGTCAGAGCTTCAGCGGAAGCATTCATAAAAGTAATCGTACCTTGTGGGGTGGTAGCAATAACTGCATCATCGATAGAGTTTAAAATGGATGACAACTGAGCTTGGCTGTTCTGCAACGACTGCTCCATCTGGTATTGCTGGAGAGCCATTTCAATGGCAACCCGCAAGTCTCTCTCGTTAAACGGTTTAGTAACATAACCAAAGGGTTGGGTAACTTTAGCCCGTTGCAAGGTATCTTCATCTGCATAGGCAGTCAAATAGACGATAGGAATACGTAAATGTTCACGGATTTGCCTAGCAGCAGTAATACCATCCATCTTGCCTTTTAGGAAAATGTCCATCAGCACTAAGTCAGGCTTAGTTTGAGCGGCTTTGGTAATGGCTTGAGAGCCAGATGAAGCGGTAGCTGATACCATATACCCCAATTGCTTAAGCTGGCTAGCAATTGTCTTAGCAACAATAACTTCGTCTTCTACAACTAACACCCTGGTAATCACGATTGTTGTCCTATTGCTTCTAGAATTGTTGCTGTTGAGAATACTATTCGGAAAGCTGTGCCCTCGCTATGGCCGTGAAACATACTCCCGTCTAATTGTTCCGTTGCCAGGTCATAAACTAACGATAATCCTAGAGACTGGGTATTACGCCAATCTAACTTTTCTGGTAAACCAACCCCATTATCTCGGACAATCAATGCAACGTCATCATCCCCGCTACGGTGCAATTCAATGTGAATCTCACCAGAGCGTCCATTGGGAAACCCGTACTTCAGGGAATTGGATACCAGTTCATTGATGATTAGACCGCAAGGGATGGCCTGATCAATACTGAGGGGAATGGGTTCAATAGTGGTGTGTAACTGAATCCTATCGCTAGTGACTTGATAAGCTACCAGTAAGTTCACGGCTAGGTTCTGGATATAATCGACTACATCCAGGTTGCCTATCACTGAGGCACCATAAAGTTTCTTGTGAATTAGAGCCATGGCTTCAAGGCGATGGCGAGCTTCCGACAGCTGTAATCGGGTTTCGGGTTGATCTACTGTCACAGATTGCAAGTGTAGCAAGCCAGAAACAATTTGTAAGTTGTTTTTGACCCGATGGTGAATTTCTTGGAGCAGCACCTCTTTCTCAACTAGGGTAGCTTTGAGGTTTTCCTCGACCTGTTTGAGCTGTGTGATGTCGATGGCTATGTTATAGATCCGAATGGGAGTGTTATTAGCATCTGTGAGGAGGTGAGCGCGATGGCGAATCCAACTCACAGCTCCATCCGGTCGCAAAATTCTGTAGTCAATATCTTTGGCACCAGTTGACAGCATGGTTTGGTCGGCCAGTTGATAGGTTTCGACATCCTCTGGGTGAACCACTGATTCCCACAGGCGTAAGTTTCCGAAGAACTCAGTGATACTGCGACCATAGACTTGCTCGGTAGCACTGTTAAGATAAAGCAGTTTGTCAATGGAAGGATCAAAAGACCATACCACTGCTTCTAGGGAAGCCAGAATACTTTCAAGACGTTCTTGACTCAACTGCCAGGCATGTTCATTTTCCTCCAATTCCTCCTCAAACTGCTGATTGACAGCAACTTCCTGGTGCCATCGGTGATTAGCTGCCACTAATTCCCCTTCTTTTTGAGTCAAATGTTGCTGTAAGTCTTCCACCTTAGTCACGATAGCAGAGAGGATTGCTGCCATGGTGTGGGGGGTCACCACACGTACTACTTGACCTTGCTCATCCACTAGGGGTAGGTGACGAATCTGGTATTGACGTAATCGGGACTCGACCAAAACAATGTCTGGTGTCGGTATGATGGGCAAGGTAATTAACTCTTTAGTCATCACATCAGCAATGGCAACCCCTGAGTGTACCATTCCAGCTGATGCTACTTTGACCACATCCCGTTCTGTAAAAATACCTAGCAATTTCTGCTGCTGTACTACCAGCACATAGCTCCTTCCGGTTTGATTCATCGTAGCGATCGCTTCCGTTACTGGAGTATCGGGAGCAATGGTTAAAGGCTGCTGGTCGCAAGGAAAATTTACAATAGAAAATTGACCAGAAATGCCCTTTTTCAGGTAATCTTTAGCTTCCATATAACCCTCGAAGCGCCAAATTATTGGATACTTTTAGGGAGTCGAAAGACAAACATTAACACGATCCAGTAGCAATTCAAAGAGACGGTATGCATCTCAGTGAAATTACTCATCCAAATCAGTTGCACGGTCTATCGATTCGTCAACTAGAGGAAATTGCCCGTCAAATTCGCGAGAAACACCTCCAAACCATAGCTACTAGTGGTGGTCACTTAGGTCCAGGCTTGGGAGTGGTAGAATTAACCCTAGCTCTATATCAAACACTTGACCTTGACTATGATAAGGTAGTCTGGGACGTTGGACACCAAGCTTATCCCCACAAAATGCTCACGGGGCGCTATAACCGATTCCATACCCTACGGCAGAAAGATGGTATTGCTGGTTATCTAAAGCGTTGCGAGAATAAGTTTGATCACTTTGGAGCCGGTCATGCCTCCACCAGTATTTCTTCTGCTTTGGGTATGGCGATCGCCCGAGACCGCAAAGGGCAAAACTTCAAAGTAGCAGCAGTTATTGGTGATGGTGCTCTGACCGGTGGCATGGCATTGGAAGCCATCAATCATGCCGGACACTTACCCCATACTAAACTCCTGGTGGTGCTCAATGATAATGAGATGTCCATCTCCCCCAATGTCGGGGCTATTCCCCGTTACCTCAACAAAGTGCGGCTTTCTGAGCCGATGCAGTTTATTACTGACAATTTGGAGGAACAGTTCAAAAATCTCCCCTTTGTCGGTGAGTCTTTATCCCCAGACTTGCAACGGCTCAAGGAAGGGATGAAGCGTTTAGCTGTACCTAAGGTCGGAGCTGTCTTTGAAGAACTGGGCTTTACCTACATCGGACCGGTAGATGGTCACAATCTAGAGGAGTTAATTTTTACCTTTACAAACGCCCACAAGCTAGATGGACCAGTGCTGGTGCATGTGGCAACTACGAAGGGCAAGGGGTATGCGATCGCAGAAGCAGACAAAGTGGGTTACCATGCCCAAAGTCCCTTCAACCTAGCTACCGGTAAAGCGCTTCCCGCTAAAAAACCCAAACCCCCGGGCTATTCCAAAGTGTTTGCCCACACCCTGGTCACACTAGCTCAGAATAATCCCAAAATCATTGGCATCACGGCAGCTATGGCTACCGGCACAGGGTTGAATAAATTGCAAGAAAAACTCCCTAACCAATACATTGATGTAGGGATTGCGGAACAACATGCCGTTACCCTAGCGGCTGGCCTAGCCTGTGAAGGAATGCGACCGGTTGCAGCTATTTACTCCACCTTCTTACAACGGGCTTACGACCAAATTATTCACGACGTTTGTATCCAAAACCTACCGGTCTTTTTCTGCCTCGACCGTGCAGGAATTGTGGGTGCTGATGGCCCTACTCACCAAGGGATGTATGATATCGCCTATTTGCGATGCATTCCGAATATGGTAATTATGGCTCCCAAAGACGAAGCTGAACTGCAACGTATGGTAGTTACAGGAGTCAACCACACCGATGGTCCGATTGCCATGCGCTATCCTCGGGGTAGTGGCTATGGCGTTCCCCTGATGGAAGATGGTTGGGAAGCACTACCCATTGGTAAAGGAGAACTATTGCGTAATGGTGACGACCTGTTAATGGTAGGGTACGGCAGTATGGTTTACACCGCCATGCAAACCGCTGAAATTCTTAGCGAGCATGGTATTGAAGCAACAGTGATTAATGCTCGTTTTGTCAAGCCCCTAGATACAGAATTAATCTTCCCCTTGGCTCAGAAAATTGGTCGTGTAGTTACCCTAGAAGAAGGGTGCTTAATGGGTGGGTTTGGTTCAGCGGTGGCAGAAGCACTGATGGATAATGATATATTAGTTCCCCTCAAGCGCTTTGGTGTACCGGATAAATTAGTGGATCATGCCAAGCCCGATGAATCAAAAGCTGATTTGGGGCTGACTGGCTCTCAAATTGCTGAACAGATCAGGGAAGCTTTCTTTACTAGACAGCCATCTGCTATTAGTTAGTTTATCAATGTTAACAGTTGACGGTTGACGGTTAACGGTTAACCGTCAACTGTTAACAAAATAGGAAATAACAATTAATAAATAACAATTAACAATATACCGAAGTTAGATGAATTCATCCATATACCAAGTGTATCCCGTTATTTGGGAAAACGACCGAGTTTTCCTTATTGACCAAAACCGCTTACCCGGCCAATATTCCATGGTAGAAATCAGCCGCTGTGAAGATATGGTTGAGGCGATTAAAACTATGATTGTTCGGGGAGCGCCAGCAATTGGAATCGCAGCGGCTTATGGCATTTACCTTGGTGCAAGAGAGATTAAAACTAAAGAACGCAAGGCTTTCCTCGAACAGCTTGAAGTTGTAGCCCAGCAGTTGCGGCAAACTCGTCCTACAGCGGTTAATTTGTTTTGGGCAATCATGCGGATGCTTAAAAATGCCTATGAAACGATCGGGACAGTAGAAGAGATTAAAGCTTCCTTACTTGAAACAGCTAAACAAATTCAGCTGGAGGATTTACAAACCTGTCAAGCCATAGGCGATCGCGGATTAGAGGTATTACCGACAACCCCCGACAAACTGTGTCTTCTGACCCATTGTAATGCAGGAGCCTTGGCAACCGCTGGGTATGGTACTTCCTTGGGAGTGGTGCGTTCGGCGTGGCGGGATGGGCGATTAGCCAGATTATATGCTGGCGAAACCCGCCCCCGCTTGCAAGGTGCTAGGTTAACGACCTGGGAATGCGTCGAAGAAGGTATTCCCGTTACTTTAATTACCGATAGCATGGCCGCCCATTGTATGAAACAAGGGCTAATTGATGCGGTTGTAGTGGGAGCTGATCGAATTGCTGCCAATGGAGATACGGCTAACAAAATTGGTACCTATAGTTTAGCCCTGATTGCTCAAGCTCATCAGATACCCTTCTTTGTGGCTGCTCCGATCTCAACCATTGATTTTCAGCTATCTACTGGCCAAGAAATTCCCATTGAAGAACGTCACCCCTCAGAAATTTACCAGATTGGGGAAACAGTGATTTGTCCTCCTAAAGTGGAATTTTATAACCCAGCTTTTGATGTAACTCCGGCGGAGTTAATTACTGCCATTATTACTGAAAAAGGTGCACTTTCCCCCAAAGAGCTGTCACAACTTAACATTAAGCAATCAGTGTGACATCTATCTTGGTTTTAGGGAGTAGGGAGTAGGGAGTAGGGAGTAGGGAGTGGCACCTTTGAAAATTGAATGTACCTCATAAGGAGCGAGAAACGCTATAACTGACCCAACTATACTTGAGTCAGTTTTTTAGTTCAGCAACCTCTAAAGGATAAAGTCTGATAGCTATGTGTGTTTAGATCATGGGTGTTTAGATCATGGGTGTTTAGATCATGGGTGTTTAGATCATGGGTGTTTAGATCATGGGTGTTTAGATCAAAGCCGTGGGATCGGTAGAACCGTCAACAGTCAACGGTCAAAAGTGAACAAAACATGATCAATTAAAATATGCACATAAAATATCGACTAGCTAAGAGGAAATCGTGAACGGAAAACTTTCCACTCAACGCTTAATTGTGTGCGGCTTAAGTGTAGCTATCCCGTTATTATACGCAGAGGTAGCCACCGCCGCCGCTGATCTAACCAATACTAGTTTCACTAACTGGAAAGAAATTCCCTATGAAAGCTTTCTGCCAAGGGTTGAAACACCAGAATTGTCTCCTCTCGACGAAGTCAATCACTATCTGCGGCAAGAGGAAGATTTCTTTAATAATACCCCTCGTTTAGTTATTAAACTAAGTGAGCGTCGTCTTTATGTTTATCGAGGAGATAAACTCGAAGCCAGTTATCCAGTTGCCATCGGTCAGCCTGGTTGGGAAACCCCTACAGGAAATTTCCAAGTGACACAGATGGTTCAAAATCCAGTTTGGCAGCATCCTATCACTGGTGAAGTTGTTGCTCCAGGACCAGAAAACCCTCTTGGTCCAAGGTGGATGGCATTTTGGAGTGATGGAACAAACTACATCGGGTTTCATGGTACCAATGATGAGGAACTTGTGGGACAAGCAGTGTCTCACGGTTGCATCCGGATGCGTAATGATGATGTCAAAGCTTTGTATAACAGAGTGGCTTTGGGAACATCTGTAACAGTACAGGAATAGTTATTGTTGACAACTCCCCGGGCGTGAGCAACCCTCGCGCCGGGGATTTAACTATCAAGTTCCTGGCAAGTCAAATAGTACCGAGGTCATATAGTTTTCTGCCCATTCAACACCAAACGCTTTTTCAAGCACCCGCCGGGTTTTGTCATTCTGCCGCTGCTTGCTGCAATAATAGTGTTGACTAGCAATAATTTCTGCTTGCTTTTCTCTAGAGACCGGTAGGGCATTAGCAGCATGGGCACAGTGAATCTGTAATAAATCATCCACCCATGTCAAGAACTGTGCTTCTTCTTCTGGACCATTGGGACGCACAAAAATGCAAAATTCTGAAAAAATGTCTGCCCAAGGTGGTAAGTCACGGGGCTGTTTAAACTCAGGTTTTGGTAGGGTCTCTAAAGAACAGTGATAGGCTTCTGGTAAGGTACGTTTAGGATTGAGTGGAGACAGGTCTGCGATCGCAGCACTAATTTGTCCTCTAGCTGCCACCACATCACAGCCAAACATGGGCAGAGCATAGTCTGGACGAGGAAACATTACACAGTGTAAAATGTCCAACATCTCACCTATTTTTGCCAATTCCAGGTGCATTTTCCGAAACTGACGTGTCTGATAGCAATGGTTTTCGATAGTCAGTTTCTCTCCCTCAAGCCGTCCTTCCACGTAGCCTAACTCGGCTGGTAAATGATAAGGAGAAAGGTCGAAGTAGCGCCGCCAGTTCGACTCAATACAGTCCGCCAGCTTAGCGCACAGAGGGTTTTGTTGGGTTCTTAGGGATGGCGTGGAAGTGGTTGACATTCCTTAACACTTAAAGGCTATGGGTAACATTGAGGCAACAGGCTTGCAGACCAAAGGGTTGGATGGTGTTTCCCCCCATTATTTCCCTTCACAAGAGGGGTAGGCAAAAGACAAAAGCTATGGAAGACTTGAAGTATCAACCATTGCATTGATTGTAACCCTTGCAAATGGTATATTTTTATACTTTATCTTTCCTCCTTCATCCTTCCACCTCTATCTTCTCACCTTATCGGTGACCATCAATTGGAGCAAGACATCCTAAGTATGGACTTCGGATAAGCTTAGGATATCAGCTTGCCATGGTCAATCCTGTAACGCTACACAAAACTTTGTTACTGCTGGGATTGGATCTAGGATTTTGTTTGCGATTAGCCCGAAGGGCGTTGGCTAGCGAACGCATCGAATTCCTTCCTAGTAGCCTGGACTAGCGGTGCATTGCAGCAATCTTCGGATCAATGTGAGTGGGGTGGGCATCCTGCCCGCCCGAAAATGACTACTTTGAGTCTGCGACCGAGATTGAGCTAGGTTGATTGTGCGCCTAGTAAAACCATAGAGTAGATTAGCTAGACAATTTTTTGGCTTTGCTGTGAAGTAGGATGGGCTAAGTGCTATCAAGCAGTTCAAGGTTAATTCAACGTTAAAAGGAGTTTGGAGGAAATTGCTATGTTTGGTTTAGGATGGCCGGAAGTAATGATTATTGGTGTTGTAGCAGTTGTGATTTTTGGACCGAAGAAGATTCCTGAAATTGGCAGCGCCCTAGGGAAAACCCTCAGAGGCTTCAAAGACGAGATGAATAATCCGACATCAGACGCTGAGGAGTCACAAACTGAGCAGAAAAATTCATAATTAACCAAACTTTCAGGGGGTAATTCATCCCACACTGACTTTACGGTTCAGACCTGGTTATCGCAGGTGGTGGAAGCTATAACAATGCCTGCAATAAGCGCGTTTCTCATAGTAACGAGGTACAAACGAGGTACACAGGATTTTTTCCCGACTCCCGATTCCCGACTCCCGATTCCCGATTCCCGATTCCCCACTCCCTAGTCTTTTCATCCTTCGTTGTCCGCGAACGCATCTAACTGCTGCCAGTCATTGATAATAATTTTGCCTCCCCGCTTGTAGGTAACTACTGAATTGATCGAATTTATCTTTTTGAACAAACGCACGCATTCTTCATAGGTTATACCTATACTGCGAGCAATTTGATAGTACGGAAGGTTGACATTTAAAGACTCTCCCTGAGCAACAGACTGAGTTCCATAGCGAGTTGCATAGTATTGCAGCAGACGCACCAGTCGTACAATTGCCCTTTCAGAAATTAGCCCATGTACGGTGTTATGAATTTGTTGCAGGCGTTGGTTAAAGACTTCCAGGATTCGCAACGCCACTTCTGGGGTATGGCGAATGGTCTCTAACAGGGCATCTCGTTCTATGGTTAGCACTAGGGAGTCCACCTGACAAATAACTGTTGCGGGAGCAATACCATTACCAAAAATTGCCGGAGCCGCAAAAATATCCCCCTCAGGGATGATGCGCAAAAGGCTTTCTTTACCACTCGTCCCGGTTTTTTTAATTTGCAGAGTTCCCTTGATTAAGGCATAGAGTTGGCAGGGCAGGCGATCGCCCTCATAGATCACAATCTCATCCCGCAAATAAGTCCTTACTTTGGTATAAGGCTGAAGATTCTCTAGCGCTGAGGTTTCTAGGTCTTTCAGCACCCAGACTTGAGCTAATTGTTCTATTGAGACCATGCCTAGTAGTCCTTTGAGACTGTTTGATAGTTATAGTATTTCTGAATTCGGTCAGGTACTTACGCCCTTGGGGTTTTAGGGAGCAGGGAGCAGCGGATCTGGGAACAGCGGATCTGGGAACAGCGGATCTGGGAACAGGGAGAAGAGTGTGGGGAGAGGGGGTAGTGTGGGGAGAAAGGGGAGAGCACAAGAGTGTGGGGAGAGGGAGGAGAGGGAAGAATTAGTTTGAGATTAATTTGGTATCTTTAAATACTTTTTTTCTAATGGTCTTGATGAACATCCTCATCTGACTCCCCATTTCCCCATCTCCCCATCTCCCCATCTCCCCATCTCCCCATCTCCCCATCTCCCCATACTTCCCTCCCTTTCCCTACTCCCTACTCCCTACTCCCTACTCCCTACTCCCTACTCCCTACTCCCTACTCCCTTTGCTTTTTCTTCGTTTATGAGCTAGCTCAAGGACAGCGCTAACTATTTCTGTCACAGTAAAAGTAACAACAAGTTCAGAGATATAGGGCTACGCGCAAGGCAAAAGGCAAAAGGCAAAAGGCAAAAGTCTACTAGAAGAGCTTTTCAGCTTGTATAAATGTCATAATCTTAATGCGTAGTGCTATATTTCTAAATCTTATAACTTCCTAAAAATGTGATGAGGAAAGGATAATGGTTAATGCGATCGCTACAGCAAACACATCGTTTAGCACTTCCCTACAAAAATTAGTTGACTATCCAGAGACAGGGATAATTAGCAAAGTTTTGCTCAAGGATAACAATTGTCAATACACCCTATTTTGTTTGGCAAAAGGTACAGCAATCGACGAGCATACTTCACCTCGTAATGCCGCAATCACGGTGATTGAAGGGAAAGGAATTCTGACCTTAGACCAGAAAGAGATTACCTTAGAAGCAGGAGTTTTTATCTTTATACCTGCTAAAGCACCTCATAAGTTACAAGCCCAAGAGAATTTGAAATTTTTGCTAACCTTCTCGGAAAAGCCCTTACCGGTGAATCAGGTGAGCCAAGATACCATAGATATCATCAAGTCAACAGCTCCCCTCCTCAAAAAGCATGGTAAGCAAATTACGACTCGGATGTATGAAATCATGTTTCACAACCATCCAGAGGTAAAAGCACAGTTTGATATGTCAGCTCAAGCCAATGGTTCTCAACCAGCTAAGTTAGCGACAGCAGTCTATAGTTATGCTACCAAAATTGATAATCCGGAAGCTTTAAAATCCATGGTTGAGGTGATTGCCCATCGTCATGTAAAAACCCATGTTAAACCAGAACAATATCCCATTGTGGGAGAGAGTTTACTACAAGCGATGAAGGATGTGTTGCATGAAGCGGCGACAGAGGAAGTGATAGCAGCTTGGACAGAAGCTTATCAGATATTAGCTGATATTTTTATTAACCGAGAACATCAAATTTATGAATCGTTATAGCAATCTAGGAGTAGGGAGTAGGGAGTAGGGAGTAGGGAGTAGGAAATATTATAACTGCTATATTTCTGTTAGTCTAAATTACCAGCAGTCAAAACTTGCTCAACGGTTAACATCAGCTCAGGAAATGTAGGTGATGTTAACCGTTGATTTTCAGTGAACACTGTTTCCTGATATAACCCTTCCTCTAACACCAGCAGTGAAACCTTTTTCTTCGGCGGGTCAACAATCCAATATTCAGTGATTCCCAAGGCAGCATACTCTGAACGTTTGTAACGATAATCTCGCTTAACAGAATCAGGACTCACCACCTCTACTGCTAATAATGGAGGAGTATCACACACTGCTGACTGATCTAGCAATGCCATTACCTGATCTTTGGTTACCACATAGACATCACTTAGCCGTGACTTGCGCCATCCTGTCCGAATTCCTGCTTCTTTAAAACACAGCCAAGGCAAACCCAAACGATTAATTTCTGCTTCCAATACTTGTTCAATAAACTTAGCAATCAGCAGATGCCTAAAGGTTGGTGGATTCATGATTTCTAACCTCCCATCCACCAATTCATAGCGGTTGTCGGTACCATCATCATAGTTGAGGTATTCTTCAAAAGTGTATAATCCTTCTGTGGTTATAGTTGTCATGGGTCGCAATCCGGGAAAGTTTACCGTTGGTAATCTATAGCAAAGGGAACAGAAAGTAGGGAGTAGGGAGTAGGGAGTAGCGATGCAGTCGTTCATGCGGGGGTTTCCCCCACTCGCGCTTTGCATCAAGACGGGAGTAGGGAAAAAAAATTCTCACAATTCCATTAGGATCCCTATAGCAATCCTATCTGATTCGTCATGACTTACGCGGTTAACTTGATTTCGCCCCCCTAGCCCCCCAATTCTGGGGGGTAATGATGTCAAAGTCCCCCAGAATTGGGGGACCAACGGGGGCAAATGCGTAAGTCCTGTTCGTGAAAGAAATGGGCTGCTTTAAGGCATTTGGCAGAAGCCACTCACCCCTACTCATAAGGGTAGGTTTTTTACTTTGACCTCAGGTGTGGGGTGTAGGGGGAACGGGTGTGGGGTGTGGGGCATAAGAAAGCGATGCAGCGCCGACCTGCGGGGGTTTCCCCCACTCGCGCTTTGCATCAAGACAATGATTTAGGATTGCTATAGTCATGTTAGGGGTATTTTGGTGGCAGTTGGAAGTATAGGAAAGGTATTCCCATATTCCTTTGTCTTCTTGTCAAGATTCTCCTCCAATTATTAGGTGGGATAGATACTGCATATGTTGGATCATGTTCTCTCGTTTCTTAAGGAGCAACTCAACAGCTACATCCGAGAAAAAACCGGGGGGCAGGCTTTTGAGGTCTTATTTCTTCAGGATCGCAACGGGAAAGAAATTTCCTTAGAAGAGAATGCCATTACTACCTTATTAGTTAACGTAGAAGAATACAAAAATTTTCCTACTTATAAGGATAAACTTTTGGTTGGTTTTGCTACGAACGAGCGAGAGCAGATAGCAGAAAAGCAAGCTAGCAATCTTTATGGCCTACATTTATACGTTCTCTATGCTGCTAATTTTACTAATTACCGCCAATCTTTAACGTTTTTATCCCTAATTATCAAATACTTTAAAGATCATTCCTTCTTTCATAGAAGAAACTCTCCCACCCTCAGTCCTGAGATCAAAAACTTGATCATAAAACCGGTTAATTTGCCCTTAACTGAACAAAGAGAGGTTTGGTCTGGTTTAGGCATGTCTTATATCCCTTCAGTCATGTATAAAGTCTCAATAGTATGCTTTGTAAAGTGGGATCCGGAAGAACTTGGCTATGATGTAACTGAGGAGGAAGATAAATGGAATCCGTTTCTTTAGACAATGCAAGTTGTCAATGACGGCATTTTGAATTTTGAATTTTGAATTTTGAATTCTTAATTTTTAATTACCACTATAGCAATCCTAAATCATTATGTAAAATCACTGGACTTCTTAAAACTAGCTGCTTCTCCCTTATCATCTGCCTTCTGCCTTCTGCCTTCTGCCTTAAAGCAGCCAATTTATTTCACGAATCAGATAGGATTGCTATAGTGTGTTATCAATAGAGTAAACCACCAAAGTCAGTACTGCTCAAAAATGCCATGTCTCAAACCATATTAAAACCCAAAAATCCAATTCCACCCCTTGAAAGTGGAGATCTACTAACACAGAAAGAATTTGAACAGCGTTATGCACAGATGCCCAATGTCAAAAAAGCGGAATTAATCGAAGGAGTTGTTTATATGGCATCACCCTTAAGAATTAAGCAACATGGGGAACCCCATGCTTCTATTGTAACATGGCTTGGTGTCTATAAAGCTTCTACTCCTAATGTTCAACTAGGTGATAATTGTACAGTTAGACTTGATGCCGACAATGAACCTCAACCCGATGCTTTACTAAGACTAACGGTAGATGGACAATCAACGATTAGTGAAGACGGCTATGTAGAAGGTGCGCCAGAATTAATCGTAGAAATAGCAGCCAGTACCGCCTCTATTGATTTAAATAATAAATTAAAAGCTTACCGACGTAATCAAGTTCAAGAATATTTAGTTTGGCGGGTTTATGACGGAGAACTTGATTGGTTTCGCTTAAGGGAAGGAAAATATATTAAACTAGAACCGAATGATAAAGGCATTATCTGTAGTGACTACTTCCCTGGTTTATGGTTAGCCCAAGACGCTTTACTTACCGGAGACTTAGCCCAAGTATTAGCCATTTTACAGCAGGGATTAACATCACCGGAACATTTAAATTTAGTTAATAAATTGACCGATAAGGGGAAGGTTGACTAGAATAAAATTCAAAATTCAAAATTTAAAATTTAAAATTAAGAATCAAGCTTGTTTGGTGGGCAAATCGACCGGATTCCCGATGAAATGGTCAGAGGGTCAGGATTTGCCCACCCTACGCCACAGCAAATCGACCGGATTCCCGATGAAATGGTCAGATTATCAGCATTTGCCCACCCTACGCCTCAGGTTTGGTGGGCAAATCGACCCGATTCGATTACTTATGGTCAGAGGATTTGCATTTGCCCACCCTACGCCACATGTACAAATATCAGATGCACCCGGATCAGCATTTGCCCACCCTACGCCACAACTTAAGCTAACATTTATTTAGAGACGTTTTTCCTGATAAATACTGAAATTAATGACTTATCTATTAACAGAGGCTTTTCAGAAAGCACAAAATTTACCAGAAGAGATACAAAACGAACTGGCTCATCAGTTAATCGAAGATATAGAGAATGAACTTAAATGGCAAAAAACATTATCACAATCTCAAACCTCTTTCCTAGACGAATTAGCCCGTAAAGCATTAAATGAATCTAAGATAGGGGAAACGAAAGTTATGGGTTTTGATGAATTATGAAGTCAGAATGTAAGGATTCAGCGGTCAGCCGTCAGCCGTCAGCCGTCAGTTATTGTAGGGTGGGCAAATCGACCCCTAGTGGTAATTAAAAATTAAAAATAAAGCAAAAATCAGAGCTCTTGTAGGGTGGGCAAATCGACCGGATTCCAGATGAAATGATCAGTCATATAATCAGGATTTGCCCACCAAACCCCACTTTGGGTAATTAAAAATTAAAAATAAAGCAAAAATCAGAGCTCTTGTAGGGTGGGCAAATCGACCGGATTCCAGATGAAATGATCAGTCAGATTATCAGGATTTGCCCACCAAACCCCGCAGCTTGTAGCAGCTTGTAGGGTGGGCAAATTGACAGAATTCGAGATATTGTTGTCAGAGGGTCAGGATTTGCCCACCCTACGCCACAGCCTCAGGGAAGGTGGGCAAATGGACTCGATTCCAGATCAAATTGTCAGAGGGTCAGCATTTGCCCACCCTACGCCTCCTATTCCCTATTCCCTATTCCCTGTTCCCTGTTCCCTAAAACTTCCCACAACTAAAACCAGCCTTCAATCTCTTCGTTTGTCAAGAGTTTCTTCAACTTTTGATATTCCCGTTTTGTGGCTTCGTAGATTAGTTCCATGTTCACGGCTTCATTGTCGGCGGCGGCTAAAAAAGCGGCATAAAGGGCTATATTGCGAATAGTTCCACCAGCTACATTGAGTTGACCCAGTTTCTGGTAATTTAAGTCTTGGGTTGGGGTATGGGGAGGAAAAATCCGCTGCCATATTTGGGTACGGATTTCGGCTTGGGGAAAAGGAAACTCCACCACAAAGCGAAGGCGGCGCTGAAAGGCAGTATCGAGGGCGCTTTGGAAATTGGTGGTCAATATAGAAGCGCCTTGATAGGCTTCCATTCGTTGCAGCAAATAGCTGACTTCGATGTTTGCGTGGCGGTCGTGACTGTCTTTAACTTGGGTACGCTTACCAAACAGGGCATCGGCTTCGTCAAACAGCAGAATAGCACTACCGGTTTCAGCTGCATCAAAGATCCGCCGCAGATTCTTTTCCGTCTCTCCAATATATTTACTGACAACTGTACTTAGGTCGATGCGATAAAGATCCAGGCGTAATTCCTGGGCTAATACCTCTGCTGCCATGGTTTTACCAGTACCGCTAGCACCGTAAAATAGGGCGCTGATGCCCAAACCCCGATGGCCTTTTTGGGCGAAACCCCATTCCTGATAGACTTTATACCGGTGTTTCAGATGAGTGGCAATATCCCCTATTAGCTGCCGTTGTGGGGTAGGTAATACGATATCGTCCCAGGTAGCCGTAGCATGGATCGGTTGCGCTAAGTCATCTAATTGATTACGGGCATTATGGCGGCAGATATCCCATAATTGATTTGATTGGTGGGTTTCTTCTTTGATATTTTTGCCCCCTAAATCCCCCAATTCTGGGGGACTTTGAAATCTGTCTCCCCCAGGTTCCCCTCCTGGGAGGGGGTAGGGGTGGGTTAGGGCGCTCTTGGGGCTAGATCCGGGATTTTGTGGGAATTTTGAATTTTGAATTTTGAATTGATCACAGGCCGCTTTAATAGAAGCCTGATTGAGGTTAAACTGTACGGCGATGCGCTCGATTTGACCGTTAAGTTCTGCTGCTGCTGACCCGAGATGGCATTCCCACAGGCCATATTGTTCCTCGTGGCTCAATGGGGGGATGTCTTGGTTAACAAGAGTCCGCTGACAGTCAATTTTTCTTTGATAGCTGCTGAGGATTAAACGAGTATTGATACTATCAATAAATTGGCTCAGAGCCAACTCCCGCCCTGGCTCTGTAAAATTATAACTATCGCAGTCAATAAACAGGACACTATTGCTCAGTAATGCTTCCCTTTCCCAACGCTTCCCGAGTTGGTATACTTCCTGGGGGTTGGTGGTCAGAGCCAATGGTTCGAGAGTTTGTAACTTTAACCCCAAACCCTGACAAGTGGCGGAGGCAATTTGGTATTTAGTGGTTCGGTCCGAGCCAGATAATTGCACCACGGGATAGCTATTTCTCCCCTCGCTACCAGACCAAATGGTGATCAAGTGCTCCACGATACTTAACTGAGAGGGAGGCAAAAAAACCGGGTTAGTCTGAGGCGGTTGAGGTGTGAACTTTCCTGCTAATTCCTGGTCTGTGGCATATTCTCCTAACAGATAGCAGAGGATACGCTGGTCAATTTGGAGGGGGGACTTGGTAATGATTCGTCCTGGTTCAATCTGGAGCAGTTGCCAGTAAAATAAAGGGCTTTGGGGAGAAAGGACACCCCAATTGGCTCCGGGAAGGGCGTCAAAAGCTAAACTGAGAGTAGGATAGTTTTTGTTTGGACTATTTTTTTGGGCTTTGGCAAACAAAGAATGGAAGTATGGTTCTATTTCCATTCCCGCGCACATGAGCAGGATATCCCTTTCAAAGGGGGAGAGAAGGAAATTGTTACAAAGTTGAGCCAGGGCAGACGAATTGTCAATAAATTCTGTAACGGTTTGTAGATTTTTTTTACCTTCTATGTAGTTTTCTAAATAGTTACGAACTCGCTCGATTTCTAGAAACAGAGAACTAATATTAGAGTGATACCAGTTGGTTTGAGTTTGGGGTGCCATGTCGCGCTCCATGAAGACGATCCGATCGACTGATATTGTTTTCTTTAAGGGTACATGGGAAATAGAACTAGCTATGCGGACTCATACCTATAAACCGAAATATTCTAAGTCTACTTCTAAGACAATTGCTCAAAAAAAGAAAGACTCCAGAGTGATTGGTTCTAGAAGACGGTTGGATTCAGAGGACAGGGAGTGGAACGCCGAAGAGGCGGTCGGGGAATGGGGAAGTAGAATGGCTAATGTGATGCACTCCCTTGAAACGGGACAATACGTGCCCGACACAGGAGGGAGAGAAATGGGGTTGCAAGGGAAGTTTTCTTTTGGACAGCCGGGAGAGAGTTGCAGGCAAGGGGCGAATAACGGAGGGAAATTGGTCGTGCAGCCTAAAAGGATGATGGTGCAGCGGAGAGCACAACCGTTGACGGGGGATTCGGTGACTTATGGCGATAGCATTAGGGATTCGAGGGGGGGTAAAAAAGAAAACAAAACTGGCTTGCCGGATCGCCTCAAGGGTGGTATAGAGAACCTCTCGGGCTATTCGATGGATGATGTGAGGGTGCATTACAACTCATCGAAACCGGCACAATTGCAGGCGTTGGCGTATGCACAGGGGAGGGAGATTCATGTGGGGCCGGGGCAGGAGAAGCATTTGCCCCATGAGGCATGGCATGTGGTGCAGCAGATGCAGGGTAGAGTTAGGCCGACTATGGAAGATAACAGGGAAAGTATAAATACAGAGGAGGGATTGGAGAGAGAAGCTAGGGTGATGGGAGCGAGAGCGATGCAGTGTGGCGCACCCAAAAACTTGATGGCGAACGAAGACCGACGTCAGAGGCAGGTGGATGTGGGCGAAGGAGGCGTGGAGCTGAAAAGCGCAAAAAGGCATAACCCGACAAACAAAAATGCAGTACAAAACCGCCCCATCCAGTTGGCAGATGGGGTCTACGATAGTGTGAAAAATAGGCGTTTTTATTATATAAGCAAGTTATATGATAAGACCACTTTGGCATTGGGAGCCATTGTTACGGTTTTTTCAATTATAACTGGTGTGTTTCGGGCGTTAGAGCTAAAGGAGCATGCGGAGGAAAAAGCGTCCACCACTTTTCCGACCGCCGCACCGAAAGACATGAGAGAAAACGAGGTAAAGGCAGGCACGGCAAATATGTTTTATGTGGGTATGTGGATAACATTGTCCGGTGCCATCTTATCTTTGTTTGCCTTGCTCGGATGGATTTACAAGATATGGAACAAAATAAAAAGAACACCAACAATTGAGGAGGACCATATCGGGCAAATAAATAATGTAATAAAGAAAGCTAAGGAGTTAAAGCGTGTTGAAGTAAGTTTATTATCGAATGAAGAACGGTTAAAAGATAATCGTAGAGTGTCGCATTTATTAGAACAGGCAGATAAAATGAAAAGTAAATGGGATGAGATAAGGACAGATTATGATAACGAAGCTCGGACAAAAATAGGCCCGACGAACAGAGTGGTGTCGGCCTATAAAAGAGCGATGGCCGGATATTTCGAGGGAGAAGAGGCAGAGGATTTGGGTGCCTTAGAACAGATGGACCTAAATGAGGCAGTGGAGAGAATCGGTGATTTGATTTATAGAATGAGAGATGAGTTAAAAGATGAATTTTTATCACAAAGCAATTCGGAGACAAGTAGTTTGGAAAGCCCTACAAATCCATTGAGCATCATGTTTGAGATTGGCGACTAGGAGTAGTTGTGTGTTTGTGGAGTACCCGGCCCGTAGGACATCCATTGTAGTAAAAGAAGGGTGAGAGAACATTGAGCGGGCGGAGTGCGTACGCTCTTGTAGGGTGGGCAAAGGTCGATGATTCGAGATCAATTGGTCAAACATTAATAATTTGCCCACCCTACGCCTACACCACATTCATAATTTGCCCACCCTACTCCCCTGCAAAATATTCTAAATCGCTAAAATCTAGTGCGTACGCTCTTGTAGTGCGTACGCTCTTGTAGGGTGGGCAAATGGACATGATTGATGATGAAATTGCCAAGCGATCAGAATTTGCCCACCCTACCCTACTACTTCATTCGTTACCTCCGCCAACACTTTAAATACCACAGGTCCTGTGATGCAAGGGAGCAAGAGTAATGGCAAAAGACTTATTTCATGATGTTGTCAAAAATGCCTTAATTAAAGATGGTTGGCAAATTACCGATGATCCGTTTTTTTTGAAAGTCGGCGGAGTAGATTTTTTTATTGATCTGGGTGCCGAAAAACTAATAGCGGCAGAAAGAAATGGTCAGCGGATTGCAGTGGAAATCAAAAGTTTTATTAATCCCTCTTCTATTACAGACTTCCACCTTGCCATTGGTCAATTCATTAACTATCGAGTAGCCTTAAAGGTAAAAGATCCAGAACGACAATTATTTTTGGCGGTTCCAGATACCACCTACTAAAGGTTTTTACAGAAAGAATTTCCTCAAATGGTTATTCAAGATTACCAACTTAAATTATTAAGTTATGACATTGATAATGAGGTAATTGTATCATGGAAAAACTAGAAAATCTTCAAACTTATCGCAGCATAATCAAGCAACTACTGAATCAATATGCCAGTTACAAACCGTCTCATGGTGACATTGAAATTCATAGCCTTTTTGATACGGAAAACGACCATTATCAAGTAATGGCCATCGGCTGGGACAAGAAAGAAAGAGTTTATGGCTGTTCAGTTCATTTAGAGATTAAAAATGGCAAGATCTGGATTCAGAATAACAATACTGAATGGGATATTGGTCAAGATCTGGTTAATATGAACATTCCCAAAAATGATATTGTTATTGGGTTTCAGCCACCTTCTATGCGCCAATACTCAGGCTATGGCACAAAGTAAACATTTAGCGGTCAGCGGTCAGCGGTCAGCGGTCAGCCGTCAGTGCGTACGCTGATCTTGTCGGGTGGGCAAATCGACATCATATCATGTCCGGTTGAATACTTTTACTAAGCGCCGAAAGCAAGCCAGAAGGCTGAAGTAAAGGAGCTGATAAAGTAGGGTGGGCAAATCGACATGATTGATGATGAAATTGCCAAACATTCAGAATTTGCCCACCAAACAGTGCTTTCAACTCAGGTCAGGTGGGCAAATCGACATGATGAGTGATCAATTGGTATTACTTTCATTATTTGCCCACCCTACGCCTAACTTTCAGAATTTGCCCACCAAACAGTGCTTTCAACTCAGGTCAGGTGGGCAAATCGACATGATGAGTGATCAATTGGTATTACTTTCATTATTTGCCCACCCTACGCCTAACTAACCTTAAACATCCCAACCTTGGCCTTTGGCCACGCTACGCGAACAACCTTAAACATCCCAACCTTGGCCTTTGGCCACGCTACGCGAACAACCTTAAACATCCCAACCTTGGCCTTTGGCCACGCTACGCGAACAACCTAAAAAAAAATAGCCGCAGAAATACTATCCACGGCTAGGAATTTACCTTATGTCATTCAGTTTTCTAACCTATCCAAACGTGCTCCTATGGGATTTGCCAAAGGTCACGCTACGGGGTTGGAGCGGATGGTTTGGCCAGGGGGAAAACCCCCCAGCAATTTAACGTGTTAACGGAGCCTGAAGTACTTGGTCATAATTGTTATGAATTCTCCGGGAACATCCGTCGGCTGAAGAGGACTCCACTCGGATATTTCGGCGTAACCCAGAGCATACAGGGCATGCATAGTATTAGTTACTGCCTTGCGGGAGCCCCTCAAAATGTGCTGAACAGGGCTTTTTTTTGAGGAAGAATCATCGGGATTGTTGTCTGGATTGGTTGGAAATTCTGAAGACATAAGGTTCACCTTTTGTTTTTGCTTTACATTTATAATCATAATGATTATAAATTAAATTGTCAAGGGTTTTTATAAATTTTTTTTTGAAGTAGAATGTAAAGAAATGCGATGCTCTGAAATAGCCGCTACGGAATCGTAAGCTGATAGCACCTCAAGTAGCGTGCGCGTAGCGCATATGCTTACGTTCTATACTTAAAGTTACAGCAATTTTATTGGAGCATAAGCAATGTCCTACAGCGAATTTAAATCCATTGCTGAAGTGTGTAATCGGTTTGACTTAAACATTGATGAGTCGCAAAATTTGTTTACGGATATTGCTCCCGTGGAAGTTAGCGAACTTTTACAACAAATCTTACAACGAAATATTCCTCTCGCCAATGCCATCAATACAGAAAAAGCCCGGTCTGAACTCTTAATCGCTCCAACATTATTAGAAATTCGGCAAATATTTAATAATGAAGTTGGTTTTTTTTCTGGGTCAGAATTCAATATTGATTCCGAGTTAGGATTAAACGGTTATTGTGACTTTATTTTGACCGCTTCACGAGAAATTTATGAGATTCACCGACCTGTTGTTACCTTAGTTGAAGCCAAGAATGAAAATATTAAAGGAGGTTTGGCGCAGTGTATTGCCGAAATGGTAGCAGCGCAACGATTTAACGAAATAGACAATGTCAATTTGCCAATTTTTGGAGCTGTGACAACTGGTCTAATCTGGCAGTTTCTTCGCTTAGAGGGGGTGCTGCTCTGGATAGATCTGCAAGAATACTATATTAGAGACACTGCAAAACTTTTGGGCATTTTGTCTCATCCCTTTCAGGAATATTTCGGAATAAAAATGTAGAATTAAGAATGTAGAATTTAGAATTTAGAATTCTAGATTCTTAATTATGACAAAAAAAACTACGGGTGCATCTCATTGTCTTGATGCAAAGCGCGAGTGGGGGAAACCACGCCAGTTGCTCATGGGGGGAACCCCCAAGACCGCACTGGCTCCCCAAGACCGCGCTGCATCGCTTTTGCTGTTTGACACGGTGGTGCGTTACGGTCAGCAACATAACCCTGACTACGAGGCGAAAAATGAAGGCCCCCCTAACGCACCCTACGGAAAATTTTCAAAACTGAGATGCACCCAAAAACTATCCTACTCCAACGCCAAAGGCGAACAAGCTGTTAACCTTGGCCAATAGGCTACGCGTGCGCGTTCAACCTTCAACCTTCAACCTTAAACCTTCAACCTTAAACTTTCAACCTTAAACCTTCAACCTCTTAACCTTCAATCCCCAGTAATGGACAAACCATCAACCCAGATTTTTGGACACACTCCACCAGAGGTAAACTCAGGCTCTTTTTCCACATAAATAATGGATTTCAGCAGTTCCCGAAAATCTCCGGCTACCGTTGCGGAATCAATACTAGTTAATTCTCCTTTATTCACCATCCAACCATCAAAGGGTAGAGAAAAGGAACCTTCGAGTGCTTTAACTCCCGCATGAAGCGCATTCACCTCATCAATCCAAATCACATTTTCAGCCTGGTCTAAGCTGTACTCTTGTTCAGCAGATTGACCAGGAAAAACATGATAGAAATTAGGGCTAACTGTAACTTTTGCCCCCATATTGGCATGACCTGTTGGTTTAGCATTCAGGCGTTTGGCGCTGCCAGCACTGTGCAGAAAATTGCTTAACACCCCTTCTGTAATTATCGGTACTCGACGAGTAGGTGTTCCTTCTCCATCAAAATAGACCGGTGCCACATTCTTTGGATGTAGCTCATCATCACAAACAGAAAGCAGAGGAGAAGCAATTGGAGTACCTAGAGACTCCGGAGTCGAGAGGCTTTGCTTGTCTAGAATATTTTGAGCATTAAATAAATTAGAAAAAGCATTCAGTAGACTCAGGAAAGCTTCGGGAGAGAACACTACCCGATATTTTCCGGACTTAACTTTCTCATAGTTCAAGTGACTGATGGTTTTCTCAGCAGCTTCTTGCAGACAAGTCTGAATATCCAGAGTTTCTAAACCTTGACTAATCTTATAGGCACCAGCACTACGGGGCTTTTTCCCTTCTTCCTCAGTTTTGGTATATAGATAAATGGAAGCCGAGGAGCTAGCTTGCTGGCGCAATGCCCCATCACTATTGAGATAAAAGCGCTCAACATCCCGTTGAGATAGTCCATTGTAAGGAACTCCGGCAATAGCTGAGTGAGCCTCCAGTAACTTTTTCTCTGAATCCAGTAGGGTTTCTACTAATTTGGATACTGGCTGTTGAGGCACTTGATTATTGGGAATCTCTGGAACCGATACTGTTGACTCAGGGCTAAAGTCTGGGGCGTTTTCCTTCACCCCAAAACTACTTGCCTCATAAGCGGTTTTTAAGGCTAGTTCCAACCCAGTTGGGTTGGTATCGGTAGTTGAAGTAATGCCTACTTTCTGGTCTTGATTCCAAACCCGTACAGTTACACCAGAGCGATTAGATGCCTCAACCTGTTTTGGCTCACCCTGGTCTACTTGAACACCAGCTTCATCTACTGCAGAGCCATAAATATCGAATTTTTCAATTCCCAGGCGTTTAGCGATCGCAATCGCCGAATCAGCTATCTCATTAATCTTGGTCATCTTATGTTTAGATTGTGAATGTTTGATTAACAAAAAAAAAGAGCGATGATATCAAATCCGGTTAATCACTTCGGATGTAAGCATTCAGCTATCAGCTATCAGCGAACAGCGATTAGCGCTACGCGCACGCTACTTGAGGTGCTAGCAGGCGCTTTAACTGCACGGGGTCGGATCAGTAAAACGAGCAGGGATTTTCAACCAGCCGTACCAGCACCCCCCAGCTGGTTTACTACCGACCGTTGATTAACTGACGGCTGATGACTGTTTGCGCAGCGTGCGCGTAGCGCATTAGCTGAATGCTTAGGATAAGTCTTCAACCGGAGATGATAGTCTAACACTAGTCCCAAAGCCTGGCTGCTGGGGTAACTTACCGTCCACCAACGGTAATCGAATCTACCTTGATATGAGGTTGACCCACGGTTACATAAACACTGCCGCTAATGGAACCACAGAAACCAGCGGCTAATCCTAAGTCTTTGGAACACATGGAAATCTTATTCATAATTTCCTTAGCTTCTCCAATCAGAATTGCCCCTTTCAGGGGTTTAGTGACTTTGCCATTTTCAATCAAATAGGCTTCATCGACACCAAAGTTAAATTCTCCAGTAGCACCAACACTACCACCGCCCATGCGCTTGCAGTAAATACCTTTATCGATAGACGCAAATAAATCCTCTACCTCGTAATCACCAGGGGCGATGTAGGTATTGCGCATCCGTGAAGCAGCAGCATAGGCATAATTCTGACGGCGGCCACTACCTGTTCTGGGGTGTCCAGTCAGCTGAGACCCTGCCCGGTCGGCGATAAAATTCTTCAGTATGCCATTTTCAATCAACAGAGTTCTTTGGGCTGGCATGCCCTCATCATCCATATCAATGGTTCCAAAGGCATTGTCAGATAACCCTTCATCCCAGGCAGTAAGGCTTTCGTTAGCAATTTTCTCGCCTTTTTTGTCAGCAAACGGAGTAGTTTTCCGCTCAATCTGGGTCGTTTCCAACAGGTGTCCACAGGCTTCATGGAAAATTACCCCACCAAAGGAATTGGCCATGATAATCGGGTAAGTTCCAGACTCTACGTAATCCGCATAGAGCATCTTACCAGCAGATTCAGCAACTTCCTCAGCAGTACCATTATAATCCCAGGCTCTTAGAAACTCTGGGTTACCGGTACTACCAGCACGCTTGCCAATAGAAGAGCGATGGTCGCCATCAGCACATAGTAGGTTATATCCCACAGACTGAGTTAAACGAATATCTCTGGCAAAGGTGCCATCACTAGCTGCTACCAGAACTTCCTGCCAATCCCGGAAATAAACAGCCCGTCGGGATTGGACATGGCTAGCCTTGCGCTGAAGTGCCCCATTGGCATCCAGGAGTACTTCTCCCATTTCTGCCATGGAACTGCAACCGGATAGCCAAGTATCTTTGCCTTTAGCAGTAGCGTAATCCCGCAACAGTTCTAAGTTAGTTTCTGGGATAAAGGCATTAGGGGTAGGTAATTCTAGCCCTTGAATAGACAGGGCTTTCTCCAAAGCCGCTTTTAGCCCCGAAAAGGATAGGTCATTAGTGCTAACATAGCAATCTGACTTACCCCGAAATACTCGGATACCAGCACCAGAGGTAAGGCGGGGAGAAATGCTAGTAATGGCATCATCTTCAGCAAGACAACTGATGTAGTTGACCCGTTCTAGGAAAAACTCAATGAAATCAGCACCAGCTGCTCGTCCTAATCCCAGGAGAGTGGAAAGGGGAGCTCTCCAGCTTTCATCAAAGCTTGAGGATGTGGATTGGTATTCCAGAGTAGGTAGTTCTTTGGATAGAAGTAGGGTTGGGGGCATAGATAATTTCCTTATCCTTTGGATATATATCCTTTTGATGATGGGTTTTATATTTGCCAGTCTAGCAAAATCCTCAAAAGTTGGTTGAATCTGGTTCCATACTATGGGGGATGATCTTTGTTGATTTAAAATTATTCATTTATTACTTAATTTCAGATTAGTTTTATGAAGACTAAAGGATTTCACCATGTAGCGATTATTTGCTCAGATTATGAACAATCGAAACAGTTTTATGTGGAAATTTTAGGGTTTCCGATTATTGAAGAAACCTTCCGAGCTGCGAGAAAGTCTTATAAATTGGATTTACAAGTGGGTGATGGGGATAGGATTGAGTTATTTTCCTTTCCTAATCCTCCTGAACGAGTTAGTCGTCCCGAAGCTTGCGGATTGAGACATTTAGCCTTTCAAGTAGATGATATTGAAGCGTCGGTGAATTATCTCAAATCCCAGGGTTTGGATGTAGAAAGGATTAGACTTGATGAGCATACTGGTAAGCGATTTACTTTTTTTCAAGACCCGGATGGATTGCCGTTAGAAATGTATGAAAGTTAAATAGAATCGGGAATCGGGAATCGGGAATCGGGAATCGGGAATCGGGAATCGGGGGAAGTGTGTGGGAAGTGTGTGGGAAGTGTGGGGCGGGGGCGCGGGGAGGGTGGGGAGAGGGGGAGATAGGGAGATAGGGAGATGGGGAGATGGGGGAGATTTTTATTAAGAGTAATTGTTATATAGCGTTTCTAGGACTCATGAGGTACACATTAGTTTTTACCTCTTCCCTATTCCCTATTCCCTATTCCCTATTCCCTATTCCCTATTCCCTATTCCCTATTCCCTCTTCTCTGCTCCCTGCTCCCTGCTCCCTGCTCCCTAAAAACCAGAAATTTGTACCTCACAAGTCGTAGAATTGCTATAACATGATATTATGCTTCTATTTTCATGAGTGTTTTTGCATGCATTGAGATGCACCCTAGGGATCAGGGAGCAGGGATTAGGGATTAGTGAGCTGATCCAGATTTAAATTGCATAATTTAAGGTATTGTTTTTTTTGTTGACAGTCAACAGTCAGGGAAGGAACTCCTGTCGTTAAACTAAACCGTCTATTTGATTGGCTTTGATCATACCAATTGGACTTACTGCGTTTTTCATAACTATAAGGTACACAGGATTTTTTACCTGTTCTCCATTCCCTGTTCCCAGATCCGCTGTTCCCTGTTCCCTAAAACCCAGTAATCTATACCTCACCCAATTTAAAAATGCTGTAAAACATTGTATAATTTGCTAAGAATTAAAATTTTAAAGGAAACTAAATAAAATGTCTTGGGATAGCTACATTGATAATCTAATTGGACAATCTAAAGACGCTAATGGAACTGTTCATGTTGATAAAGCTAGTATCATAGGTATTGATGGTGGTGCTAAGTGGACTACAGATGCTCATCCTAATGCCTTAAAGCTTAATCCTGATGAAAGCACAAACATAGCTAATGCTTTTAAGTCAAAGGATTTCACGGGATTCATGACAGGAGGTATATCGATTGAGGGACAAAAGTATCAATTTTTGCGAGAGGAAGATGGAAAAGTTGTTTATGGAAAAAAGAAAGACATAGGAGCTGTTACTCTCCAGGCCAGCAAAACGGCTATCGTTATTGCTCACTGTCCAGAAGGTGGCCAACAAGGAAATGCCAATAAGGCCGTTGCAGTTATTGCAGAGTATTTAGAAAGTATTGGCATGTAACGGTGAATAATTATCGGGTGCATCTCATATTTTTTACAAATATGAGATGCACCCCCTGCTCCCTGTTCCCTGTTCCCTAAAACCCAAAAACTCCTTACTAGCTTTAAAACCGCTATAGAGTACAGCAATGACTCAAATAAGTGATTTATATTATCTGTATGATGTTGATAATGAAAAATGGTTAATAGAGACCCTGAAACTACTAAAAGAAAAACGACTAGAAAATCTCGACATAGAGCATTTAATTGAGGAATTAGAAGGATTGGGACGTCGAGATAAATTAACAGTTGAAAGTTTTTTAGAACAAATTATCAGACATTTATTACTCCTGAACTATTGGCAAGAGCAATATGACTATAACGCGAACCATTGGCAAGCGGAAATTATGAGTTTTAGAAGCCAAATTGACGACTATTTAACTCAAAACCTCCGCAATCATTTACAAGAAAATCAAGCCAAAGTTTATCAAAAAGCCTTAAAGTATGTCAGAAAAAAAACCGGTATGATGATTGAATTTCCTGAAGACTGTCCCTATGCTCTCGAAGAATTATTAGATCAAGATTGGCTGCCTTGAAAAGCTGATAT
Organism: Moorena sp. SIO4G3; assembly: GCF_010692305.1. NCBI lineage: Bacteria > Bacillati > Cyanobacteriota > Cyanophyceae > Coleofasciculales > Coleofasciculaceae > Moorena > Moorena sp. SIO4G3. Next base: position 77,123 of record NZ_JAAHIG010000004.1, read on the forward strand.
GTAAGCAGTCAGCGGTCAGTGGTCAGTGGTCAGTGGTCAGCCGTCAGCCGTCAGCGGTCAGTGGTCAGCCGTCAGCCGTCAGCCGTTTGCCTTTGGCTGTTCCCGTAGCGTGGGTGGCACAGGCTTCTAGCCTGTGATCTAGCCCATAAGCTGATAACTGATAGCTGATAGCTAATAGTTTATAACTAATAGCTGATAACTAATAGCTGATAACTAATAGCCCATAAGCTGATAGCTGATAGCTGATAGCTAATAGCTGATAGCTGAATACTTACTAAACTACTACCATAATTATGACGGCGAAGGCATGGGTACCTCCTTCACAGTTGGGATCTTTTCCAAGGTCAATCGGGCAGTAGTGGTAGTCCCTGAACCAGATAGTCGCTTAAGCAGTTTGGGTTTCGGGTGGTGGATCAGGCAGATAATCCGGTCTTCTGGTTGCCAAGGTTCTCCAGCTCGTACTACCTGGAGCTGATTCTGCCGTTCTCTCAACAGCGGTACTACCTTTCCGGAATCAATCAGTGCTTGTAAATAGGTCTGTTGATAGGTAAACCCAAGATTTTCAAGCACGGTTTCCACCAACTTTACCTCCCCTTCGCTCACATACTGGTTCCAAACCTTCAGAGGCAGATCAAAGGTCAGAGCAGGCTGAACATTATTTGGGGTGGAGTTCAAGCTTTGGGCATCTTTAGGTAATACTGCCAACACTCGCGGTGGCTCAAACTCTTCATAAGCCCGTTGAGCCAACACAAAGTTAACCTCACCATTTTTGGTCATTGCCAGGAAGGTGCCCATGGAGTCCAATCCTGCTTCTTCCAAAACCTGGACATCCATAGCATTACTCAAGAACGCCTGTAAATTTTCCTCTAGTGCCTCCTTGACTGCGTCGGCACTAGTATCAATCAGTACCACAGACTCATCCTTTTCTTGGAACAGACGAGCAATCAGGCGAGCCAAAGGATTTGATCCCACAATCACAGCACCCTTGGCATTGGTGGCAGTGACTCCCAACAGATTTGCCACCACTTGAGCCGTTAGCCCTTGGATAAACACGGTCATAATAATGGTTAAGAATACCAGGGCTTTGACAGTATCCCCTCCGCTGATCCCCTCTTGAGCTAGCAAAATAGCAAACAAGGAAGCTACGGATGCTGAAACAATGCCCTTCGGTCCAATCCAACTGACAAATAGCTTCTGACGCCAGTTCAGGCAACTATTCCAAGTACAAACCCAAATATTGACGGGTCGCACTACTAACATCAGAGCTAATACAGTTAACACACCGCACCATCCTAGCCCTAGGATACTGGCCAAGGACAGGTCTGCTGCCAGAAGAATAAATAAAACAGATACTGCCAATGTGGTTAACTGACCTTTAAACCGACGCAACTGACGCAACTGAGCTGTAGCAGTGGAACTCAAAACAATTCCCGCTACTACTACAGTCATCAATCCGGACTCGTCCTGGAGATATTGGGCAATTCCATACAAGTCCCATACCCCTGCTAGCACTACCAGAATTTTCAGGTTTTCATCTAGAAAATCAGCTTTTCTGAGGAACCAGCTCAACACCCAGCCTCCTGATCCACCAATGGCAGCACCAATGCCGAGACGAATCAGTAAACCGCTGATTAGCTTGACTGGATCTGTATCGCCATTTAATACTACATCTAGCACCAAGACTGCTGTAATGGCTCCCACTGGGTCGATCAGAACCCCTTCTCCTTCGAGTAAAGTAGCGACTTGTCGATCAACCCGTACCTGTTTGAGCAACGGACCAATTACAGTCGGACCGGTGACCACCACTAGGGCAGAATACAGAAATGCTAAGTTCCAAGGGAATTGACCCAAGAAATGAGCTGCGATCGCACCTCCAACTAAAGCAATAACTGTACCGATAGTTACCAAGTTCCGCAGACTATCTGACATTTTACTCAGGGAACGCAGGTCAAGATTGAGCCCTCCTTCAAACAAAATTAATGCCACAAACAAGGAGACTATTGCTTCTAGACCATCTCCTAACTGTTCTGGAATGACCAAACCCAGACCATCACGTCCGACCAATATACCTAACAGTAGCAAGAACACAATGCCAGGGACTTTCAAGTATTTGCCCAGTACCTGAGCACTTATACCTGCCATTACCGTCAGCACCATCAGTGCTGTAATATTAAAAGGCGCTTCCATAGATTTGATATTTTCTCACCGAGGAATATCTTGACCGCCATTCTAGCTTGCTCGGTGAGATTCGCTCTAGGTGTTTTCCCGTTGCGTCAGGGTGGGATGATCAGATCAGTGACGTACTGAGCTAGTAAGGTTTTGCATCAATTTCACTAGCTTTGAGGTGATTCGTCAACGGTATTATGGTAAGCATTCAGCTAATCAACGGGAGATAGTAAACAAGCATCGGGGGTGCTGATACGAGTGGTTGAAAATCCCTGCTAGTTTTAGTACTCCGACCCCATGGAGTTATAGCGCCTGATACGCGACACGCGCTATAGCACCTCAAGTAGCACCATCTGTAGCGCATTAGCTGATAGCTGATAGCTGACGGCTGAATACTTACGTATTATGCGTTCGCGAAGCGGTTCCAAAGGAACATCCCATGGTCAGAAAAGAGTGATTGTTTTGCCCTGAGGAGTAGAGGTAAATGAAAAAAACTCCTCTGGATAATTGAGGAGCGATCGCCTATGAAAACCGATTAAAATTTTAACCTTTTGATGCTGACGGGGTGACAACGGGGCTAGCAGCCTGATCAGTTGGTAATTAGAGGGACTTGTGGTACAAAAAAAATGGTCTCAATTGTCAACAATACCGTCCCGCTTGAAAAATGCTGCATCAAGACGGGGTAACAAAATTGAATGTACCTCATAAGTATGGAAAACGCTATAGAGCAATCCTAAATCATTTGTAAAATCACTGGATTTATTAAAAACTAGCTCCAACTCCTGTCCCTTCTGCCTCCTGCCTTAAAGCAGCTCATTTCTTTCACGAATCAGATAGGATTGCTATAGTTTTTTCTTCACAGCAGAACCTGCACCCAAAGTGCCTAGTGTCAATAGACCTAAGATGGAAGTGGGTTCGGGAACGCTGACAAACGGATACAGAAACTGACGACCACCGTAGTCATCGTTGCTCAAGGGATTCAGGTTGGTGACCGGATTGCCTGGAGCTATGCCTAGTCCCTGACTTTCCATGAGGATATCTACACCTCGGGTATCAACGCCCGGATCGCCATTTGGAACTGTGAACAATGAAAATGGTGAATTCGCTGGGTTACGCACATCGACTAGCTGGGCTATTGGATTGGTCAATGTAGCCCGAGCCATCGCGCTAGTGGTGCCATCATAGTTGTCATCAATGAATGCACCGGGGTTAATGTTATCCTCAACATCCCCTAACCCCAATGTGTGACCAATTTCGTGAGTCAACAATCGCCGGAAAACATCGAGGGTGTATACTGCTCCAGGATTGCTATTAAAGATAATATCGGCTCCAGAAATAGCTTTCGAGCCTGCATAATTCACTGTTCCGGAGGTGAGAGTCACTGTTTCATCTATGTCATTGAAATTAGTTTCACCGAAGCGTCTGTTATCTCCGACATCCCAAAAAAATGCATTATTGGAGCCAAATAGGTCAATCTCAGCTCCCCGAAAATCAACTCCACCTTGTCCTTCATTGAAACCGACGACAGGTGTTTCTAAATCTGCTGTGAAAAATAGGTCTGTACCCAATTCTGTCCCTGGAACAACTACAGTCCAGGCATTGAAAGCCTGTTCAATTGCTGCTTGAAAGTCTTCTAAAACAGGAACAATATCCCAAGTGAACAAATCTCTGAAGGCTTTATAGGAACCCCCCTGAAGAGAGTATCGCAGTCCACCATCCAGCGACCGTTCAAGCCCATTGATTGTCCTTGGTGCTGCATCCCATCTTGAGCCACCACTCAGACCTTCGCTGTTACGCCAAATTACAAAAGCCTCAGATTTCTGTGCCGTTGGAAACAGCACGGCTAAAGTCCCTACCGTGGTAAGTATGGCTGAACGAAAGAACCGTTTGGTTACCAATTTAAAATTCATAATTTCCTTCTTTTTGAACTTTCGACAAAAAGTAATTGAAGTCTTTTGAACAACCTTAGAGTAATTCAGGATTTACGCACCAAGACCCTTAAAACCCGGTTTATCGCTATAAATCAAAGGGTGAAATCCAGTTATTACCTTAAGAAACCTGGTTTCTGGATAAGTCAAGGGTCATTTTTATCAACAATCCTGATGTTGACAGTTACAGATTAAAAAAAAATCACAAAAATGCCTCTGTTAGTAGCGATGAAAAACCTTATTAGTCAACGCTACTAAATCGTTATTTTATTGATAATCCGTTGATTAATTAACCGCTCAGTTCATCTAAAAATCAAGCATATCAAGTCAATTAATTAGCCCATCTAGACCCCAAGACTCACGCGATAACCATGAACTGACCTATCGAAGACAGATAGTTTGAAGCTGGATTTAAGTAATTAGTTAGGAGTTTTATAAACTTTTGGTATTGATGGCTTACTTATATCCAATCAAATTTTATATCTAACTCAGATAAAAATTATAAAGTTTACGGAAAATTCACTAAACCTTTAACTATAAAAAGCTTTGATAAAGATGAGATAGAATATGCATATTTTATCTATTTTTGCACAATGGATGTAATCTATAGCTTGAACTCTCTACGCTTTGAAAAACGTAGATTCTAAGCGGATTTCACTTCGCGGGTTGAAACCACGCTCCGTGACGCTTGACGATATGATCTCGATAGAGAGTCCAGTCGGTATCGTTGTGGCAGGTTCTCCCGGACTCTTCGGGGGATGGTATTTCACCATCAAGGTTATCAAGTTGTCTTGAGTTCTGAACTCAAGCAGCTAATCCCCTATTACCCTTGGTAGGGTATAGTTTCTAGCTAACGAATCGCACCCACTGAAGCTTGACAGGCATGAGAGTTTAAGTCTTTAACAAAAGGATATTCAGCTCTGAGCCACGTGTTATAGCGATACAGGTCTTTTTGTCCTATCCCTTTATTGTCCATCCAGTAACGGATGCACTTATTTCGTACAAACTGACCAGTACGTATCGCCTCATCTATGGCGGCATATTGAGTTTTATTCCCTTTGACCTTAAATTCTAATACTATCATTTTGACGTGGGACAACTCTACGTAACATTGTAGCACAAAAAGAAAAAGCCGTCCTAGAAGGACGGGGCTTGAGACCCAAATTTTTGGTCACCCTCGCGTCCAGATTACCGAAAGCATCTAGACCGGCTCAACTGATCAGACCAGAGTTTTGATTTGATGGAATTTTTAGGAAGGAGCGAAGGATATCGACAAACAGATAATTTTAAAGTTTTCCCTTATCCACACCTCGACAGTGACGGGAAATACCACCTTTGTTTTCTAGTACATGGTTTACGTTACTTACCAAAGTGTTCTATGGATCCCATAGCTCAGCTACAAGTTGGTGATACTTTGTGGCTATGTCACGAGCTTCAAAATCCTTATGACAATGAGGCTTTAGCGTTAACCACAGAAGATCATTATCACCTAGGGTATTGTCCCCGCTACTTGTCACACGATGTATTTGACCTTTTAAGGCGTTATCCAAGTTTAGTAGAAGTGAAAGTAGCAAAGGTAAATTTACCTCCTTCTCCGCTTAAGTCTCGGTTATTGTGTGAGATGACTTATTCAGGTTTTGAGGGATATGAACCGTATGCTCACAAGACCTATCAGCCGTTAACTAAGGAAAAAGAAAAGTCGAAAAACTTGGTTTGCCCGATGTAACTAATACTCCTTGAATCATAACGTGCTCGGAGGTGGGCGTGAATGCGATTGGCCGTAGGCCACGCTACGCAATTGACCGTAGGTCAAGCTACGCGAACGCATTCAGGTACTATAGCGTTTCTAGGATTTATGAGGTACGCTTCTCAACCTCAAAGTCCCCCTTGATAAGGGGGACCAACGGGGGATCTTTTTGTACCTCATGGCATAGAGAATTGCTATATATAGCTACGGCGGTTTGCATAACTATCAGGTACACATTATTTTTTCCCTATTCCCTATTCCCTATTCCCTATTCCCTATTCCCTATTCCCTATTCCCTATTCCCTATTCCCTATTCCCTATTACCTATTCCCTATTCCCTGCTCAAGGAAATTGGTTAAGAGCCGATTTACGAGGGAACCTGTAAGTCTAAAGCCCCGTCTTTTAAAACCGGGGATAAATACTCATAGCGGCTTGACGCGCTGTGATAAAAATCTTTCTAGAGAATCGGGAATCTTACTAATGGCGTTGTAGTAAAAGGTATAGGAGAGTTCAGATCGAAACTGATGATTATCTTAGAGTTCAAAGCAAAAGGAAAGAAACATCAATACTCTGGGAGCAGGGAGCAGGGAGCAGGGAGCAGGGATTAGGCAAGAGTGAAACAATCCTGTATACCTCATGAGTCCTAGAAACGCTATATATCGAACTCAGGTAAGTTGAGTTTGTGGAACAATTTTTGATCAATTTTTATCTAAAACTAAAACAATGTCTCATACCACCATGTCTAACAAAAATATAAAGAGAATTTTCACTTTTGGTATAGCTGTTGCGTCTTCTGTGCTTGCTTTTGCCAGTACTACTAACGTTGCCCAAGGACAAACAAATTATCGCCTCAAAACCATGTTTACGGGCAGTGATAAATGTTTGGATATCATTAATGATTCTAAAGACAATAAACCTATTATGGCTGACTGTGGTAATTATTCAGGACAATTTTGGCAAATACAAGCAACAAATAAGTCTGGATATTATCGCCTCAAAACCATGTTTACAGGCAGTGATAAATGTTTAGATATCATTAATGATTCTAAAGACAATAAACCTATTATGGCTGACTGTGGTAATTATTCAGGACAATTTTGGCAAATACAAGCAACAAATAAGTCTGGATATTATCGCCTCAGAACCATGTTTACAGGCAGTGATAAATGTTTAGATATCATTAATGATTCCCAAGACAATAAACCGATTATGGCTAACTGTGGTAATTATTCAGGACAGTTTTGGCAAATACCTAATTTTTAACTAACTGTTTGAGCTAGAAATTATCCTTTCGTTCAGGGCTGTTTCATTGTCGGGTAGAGTGATTGATAAAAATGGTGATCGCTGTGATGTCAAATACCAGCGGTCACTTTATTACGTCGATAAATCGGCTTTGCCCGATGTAAGTAATACTCATTTACCATAACCGGCTCGGAAGCTCTTCAGGCGTACGCTCTTTAAGAGCATGCGTACGCTACCATCGGTAAATGTGTTTACCCTACGGAAACTGGTTCAGTTACGAAGAAGCGATGAAGCGTTTCGGCAAAGCCGACGCTACGCGAACGCAAAGCGTGGCCTTTGGCCTCAGCTTCCGCTAAAAGCGAGCGCGTAATTTGTCTTAACTAAGTTGGCTCTCCTAGACTGAGTACAGTCTAGGAGTAGTTTAAATGAGCTTGCCCTGCTTTCCTTAATAGGTAAAGATTTATTACGAAACTAATAATTTCTGCGTAAAGTCAACAGATTATCTTGGGGGAATAAATAGGGAGCATCCCAGATTTGATGCTCCCAATCAAGAGTATTAAAGTTATCTTTATAAGTGCTTATAGCATAACATGTTTTCTCGCAATCTCGCCTTTATCACCGGCATCAATAACTACACAAATGGCATTTCCCCCCTGAACACCGCCGTAAACGATGCCAAAAAACTAGTGGAAATTCTCCGCAAAAAGCATGATTACCAAGTCTGGGTATGCTTAGACGAAGTGGCAACTCTGTCTAACTTTAACAAATTTTTATTCCATACCTTACCCGAACAAGTCACTGAAAATGACCGCTTATTATTTTACTTCGCTGGTCATGGAGTCGCTCGCAATGGCGATGATGGCCCGGCGGGTTACTTAATTCCTCAAGATGCTTTACTGGGGGATACTAATAGTTATCTGCCCATGACGAAGTTACACGATGCTTTAAGTCAATTACCCTGTCGTCATTTCTTGGGTATCCTCGACTGCTGTTTTGCTGGTGCTTTCCGTTGGTCGAATACCAGGGATTTACTCACATCGCCAGAAGTAATTCACCAAGAACGATACGACCGTTTTATTACTGACCCAGCCTGGCAAATTATTACCTCCTCAGCTTCTGACCAAAAAGCTTTAGATAACTTTAATTTAGATAGGGTACGCGGTCAAGTCGGTAATCATTCCCCTTTTGCTAGTGCATTATTAGAAGCCCTCGAAGGGGCAGCAGATATAATTCCTCCTGCTACCAATGGTAAACCGGCTGGAGATGGGGTAATTACAGCCACAGAATTATATTTATATTTACGGGATCGAGTCGAAATACCCACAGAAAAATGCCGTCTACGACAAACGCCCGGTATTTGGTGTTTAAATAAGCACGATAAGGGAGAATATATCTTTCTTTCTCCGGGACATGAACTTAATTTACCCCCCGCACCAGCTTTAGATGAGTCACAAAATCCCTATCGCGGTTTAAAGTCCTTTGACGAGAAACACAGTTCACTGTTTTTCGGTAGAACATTACTAGTGGAAAAGTTACAGGATTTTGTCAAAGCTAATCCCCTGACAGTGGTGTTGGGTGCTTCCGGTTCGGGTAAATCAAGCTTGGTAAAAGCCGGATTAATTCCCAAACTACGGCAATCTCAGACTGAGAAATGGTGTATTTTGCCACCCATCCGTCCTGGTGAGACTCCCTTGCAAGGGTTAAATAATGTGCTATGTAATGCTACCTTACCAGGGGTAGAGCCACAAAACCCACAGCATAACCTGGCAATGAGCATTGATGTTTGGGCAAAAAATAACCCCAACTCTAAGTTATTACTGTTTATTGACCAAAGCGAAGAAATTATTACACTCTGTCAAAACTTAGATGAGCGTCAGGAGTTTTTCCAACAGATACTCACAGCCATAAATGCCCATCGGGATAAATTACGGGTAGTATTAACCCTACGTTCTGATTTTGAACCCCAAGTCAGGGATGCTGGCTTAAGGTTTGTCCCCACAGACTATAACGTGGGAAAAACTTTGCTTAAAAAGCGTTGGCACAACGGACGATTTATTGTGCCAGGGATGACACGAGGGGAACTAAGGGAAGCAATCGAGAAACCGACTCAAGCACGGGTGATGTATTTTCAGCCCCACGATTTAGTTGAACAATTAATAGAGGAAGTGGCGGATATGCCGGGAGCATTGCCCCTGCTGTCTTTTGCCTTGAGCGAACTTTATCTGAAATACTTAACGCGACAACGGGAGGCACAATACAGCGGTATTACTATTGACCGGGCGTTGACTGAAGCCGATTATATGGAATTGGGGGGAGTAATGCAATCACTAACTCAAAGGGCTGATGAAGAATATCAGGCGCTAGTTCATGAAAATCCAGCTTATGACCAAGTTATCCGTCATGTGATGCTGCGGATGGTTGCCCTGACTGGGGGTGAGTTAGCCCGTAGGCGCGTACCGTTATCAGAATTGGAATATCCGCCTCAGAAAAATGGTTTAGTGAAGGAAGTAATTGAGCGTTTTAGCACAGCACGGTTATTAGTAAAAGGACTTGATAGTGAGGGGAATCCTGATGTGGAACCAGCCCATGATGCTTTGGTGCGGGGTTGGCAAAGGTTGCTGGAGTGGAAACAAAAAGAGGAGGAAAATTTACTTCTACAACGGCGGTTGACTCCTGCAGCGGTGGAGTGGGAAAGCCAGCAAAAGCCAAAGTTTCTTTGGCATGCTAACCCTCGTCTTGATTTGTTGAAAAAGGTACTCAATTCTGAGAATAACTGGTTTAACCAAGTGGAAGCTGAGTTTGTGCAGCGTAGCGTCAGGCGAAAAAGCTTCAATACTCGTCGGAATTGGGTTGTTGCGATCGCAGTTATGCTGGGGTTAGGTACAGGTTTAGTATTATCGACTTATTTTGGCTTACAATCTCGTAAACGGGCAATTAACTCAGACTTCCTTGCACAAGCTGCCAATATCAAGTATTCTCTATCAGTAAAACCTACTACAGAAGAATTGCTCCAAGCTATTGAATCAACCGCTAAAATTCAAGATTACCAAAAATCCTTACAACCAACAGTGATCAATGAAGTTCATTCTAGCTTATTGACAGCCTTAGATAAGGTTCAAGAAAGTAATCTTTTACAAGGTCATACAGATATTGTAAATGATATCGCTTTTAGTCCAGATGGCAAACAGATTCTCAGTGGCAGTGATGACAACACAGTGCGTTTGTGGGACACCGAAACAGGTCAAGCTCTCCATACATTTGTTGGTCATACAAGTAGTGTCACTGATATCGCTTTTAGTCCAGATGGCAAACAGATTCTCAGTGGCAGTAACGACCACACAGTGCGTTTGTGGGACACCGAAACAGGTCAAGCTCTCCATACATTTGTTGGTCATATAGATGGTGTCAGTGCGATCGGTTTTAGTCCAGATGGCAAACAGATTCTCAGTGGCAGTAAGGACAACACAGTGCGTTTGTGGGACACAGAAACCGGTCAAGCTCTCCATACATTACAAGGTCATACAAGTAGTGTCACTGCGATCGCTTTTAGTCCAGATGGCAAACAGATTCTCAGTGGCAGTTATGACAGAGTGCGTTTGTGGGACACAGAAACAGGTCAAGCTCTCCATAGATTACAAGATTATACAGATGGTCTCACTGATATCGCTTTTAGTCCAGATGGCAAACAGATTCTCAGTGGCAGTAACGACGGAATAGTGCATTTGTGGGACACAGAAACAGGTCTTATAATCCATACATTACCAGTTCATATAGATGGTGTCTATGCGATCGCTTTTAGTCCAGATGGCAAACAGATTCTCAGTGGCAATGGTGACAAGACAGTGCGGTTGTGGGACACAAATTCCGGTCAACTAATCCATCAACTAGAAGGTCATAAGGATCGTGTCACTGCGATCGCTTTTACTCCAGATGGCAAACAGATTCTCAGTGGCAGTGAGGACAACACAATCCGTTTGTGGGACACCGAAACAGGTCTTCTAATCCATACATTACAAGGTCATACTAGTTGGGTCACTGATATCGCTTTTAGTCGAGATGGCAAACAGATTCTCAGTGGCAGTAGGGACGGAACAGTGCGGTTGTGGGACACAGAAACTGGTCTTACTCTCCATACATTACAAGGTCATACAAGTTTTGTCGATGATATCGCTTTTAGTCCAGATGGCAAACAGATTCTCAGTGGCAGTAACGACAACACTGTGCGTTTGTGGGATACCGAAACAGGTCTTACTCTCCATACATTACAAGATGTCAGTGCGAGCGCTTTTAGTCCAGATGGCAAACAGATTCTCAGTGTCGGAACTTGGGACAACACAGTGCGTTTGTGGGATACAGAAACAGGTAAACTAATCCATACATTAAAAGATGTCGGTACGAGCGCTTTTAGTCCAGATGGCAAACAGATTCTCAGTTTCTATATTGACAACACAGTGCGTTTGTGGGACCCTGAAACAGGTCTTCCTCTCCATACATTAGAAGGTCATACTAGTTATGTCACTGCGATCGCTTTTAGTCCAGATGGCAAACAAATTCTCAGTGGCAGTGATGACAACACAGTGCGTTTGTGGGACACAGAAACCGGTCAACTAATCCATACATTAGAAGGTCATACAAGTGCTGTCTATGCGATCGGTTTTAGTCCAGATGGCAAACAGATTCTCAGTGGCAGTTGGGACGGGACAGTGCGTTTGTGGGACACAGAATCCGGTCAACTAATCCATACCTTTGAAGGTTATACAAGCTGGGTCAATGATATCGCTTTTAGCCCAGATGGCAAACAGATTCTCAGTGGCAGTTATGACGGAACAGTGCGGTTGTGGGACACAGAAACAGGTCAACTAATCCATACCTTACAAGGTCATACTGATGATCTCTATGATATCGCTTTTAGTCCAGATGGCAAACAGATTCTCAGTGGCAGTAAGGACAACACAATGCGTTTGTGGGACACAGAAACAGGTCAACTAATCCATACATTACAAGGTCATACTGATGATGTCTATGATATCGCTTTTAGTCCAGATGGCAAACAGATTCTCAGTGGCAGTTTGGACAACACAGTGCGTTTGTGGGGCAATTACTCTTGGCAAGAGGCTTTAAAAGAGGGATGTAATCAGCTGCAATTTCATCCTGACCTCGTTGCGCCTCAAAATAATCAAGACAATAAAGCAGGAGAAGTCTGTCTCAAGTATGCCGATTGGGAAGATAAAGCCAAAGCCGACTTTCTGGTAAGACTTGGTCGGGCTTTTATTTCACAAAAAGAGCCAAATCTCAAGAGTGCTGTTAAAAAATTTAAAGAAGCGCAAAAACTCAATCCTGACATCGACCTCAATCCAAAGACAAGGGAAATAGATAAGGATCCCAAAACAGTAGCACTACTGTTAGTTGCACAATGGAAAGTAGAACAGGGTTGGTGGCTAGCAAGAGAGGGAAAAATAGAGGAGGCTATTTCTGTCTATCAAGAAGCACAAAAACTTAATCCTGACATCGACCTCAATCCAAAGACAAGGGAAATAGATAAAGACTCTAAAACAGTAGCACTACTGTTAGCCGCACAAAAGAAGGTAAAACAAGGTTGGTGGCTAGCAAGAGAGGGAAAAATAGAGGAGGCTATTTCTGTCTATCAAGAAGCGCAAAAACTCTATCCTGACATCGACCTAAACCCAAATACAAAAGAAATAGATAAAGACCCAAAAACATTAGTGCAATAGTTAGCCCCAGACTCGAAATAATCACATGCTTGTCCACAGAAGAATGAAGTAGGTGCTCAAGCCATGGCCTAAAGGCCACGCTACGCGAACGCCTCATCGGGTACCTGCCAACTAAATATATTATTAGAGCCGAAATCTTGGATAGATTATCGGCTACTTTGCGCTGCATCAAGAGGTGTGACCCGTGGCGAATTTAATTCTTAATGGGTCAAGCGCACCTAACAGGGAATCAGCCTCAAATATAGCAGAAGTCAGAAAAGCGCGTAGCGCTATACCTCTGGCGACTCGATCAATAATTTGTTACAAAACTTTTAAAAATATGCTATAATGTTATATTTTTTATGTTACAATCAAACCGTGGACAATCAAATCCACGGGAAGAGCCAGCCTGACGTACTTGCAAGGGCGAAGGCTGGCTCTGGCTACCCCTTAAAGTAAAGGAGATAACTTAATATTATGTCCCATCGTCCAAGCCTATATCCATGGGTCATGATTCGGCTATTACCACCGATGCCACCAGTCGTTTTCGCTCGGTTCCGCAACTGTTGTGATGCCAAAGGTTATTCCCAGACCCTGAAACAGCTGCTGCCTGGTGCTAAGTTTCTAATAGTTTTAGATATAAGTCTGCCCATGGAGCAAGAGGAATAGGCAGTGTTGCAAGGGTGGGTTTTTTACATTTGGGTCAAACCCACCCCCACACCCCACACCCCACAACCCACACCCCACACCTCACGTCTTTGTTAAAAACCTACCCCTGCGAGCCTCGCACTTAAGTCCTCAAAAGTCCTTACAAAATGGGATGTAACGGTATAAGACAGACATAGACATTTTACTAGCGCTAGATTATACTTGAAGTATAGGACACAGCCAGTTAACGATGCCATTGAAAATAGACACAACAAAAAAGATATCGACTCAGGTCGTCCCCGTGGTGGGAATGACCAAGTCGGTTGAATTGGAGTTGTTGTCTACGATGAAGAAACTAGGCGTCGTCAGGTCTGAGTCTTACAACAAGCTGGGCAGCATCAGTTATTGGGGGCTGGACTGGGTGCGGCTCGTTCCAACTAGGAGCCTTCAGCGACTGAAGGGGTATGAGTTGGGGACTTGCGCAGGATAAAACCTGAAAAGTCTAACTACCTATCGGATGCAGGTGAAAGCCCTGCCTATGA